>JAYSPO010001496.1:0-2573 GCA_043722015.1 Candidatus Kuenenia sp.
GGGAAGACAGCAAACACTCCATTTCAATTTCAGGTGAAATCGGCAGAGCAAACGAACGTCGTTCCCAGAGCCAAATTACCTGAAAAAGAAAGCGGTGACAAGTCACCGCACTCCAAACGTCGCTTGTTTAGGGACTAGTTCCGCTGAGTTCAGGACAAGCCGTCTCCACTCGTCAATTGAACGATCTTCTCACGATTCTGGCTGGCGATCCATGACGGTCGCATGAGGACTCGTGTATTCTACAAGAGTTCTCCAACTCAATTTTGAACAACCTTTTTGGGTGCCGAAGAAGAGCGTACAACTACGCAAAGCGACGACGTGCTGCGGCAGATGCGGGAGATCCTGGATGCAACGCCAGGTTGTTGCCGGGAATCTTCCGGGCCATGAGATTGAACATCCCATGGCTGTGGTGATCATGGGAGGCTTGATCTCTTCCACGCTGCTCACGCTGTTGGCGCTGCCTGCGATGTACTTAAGGTTCGGGCGATGTTCTACGGTTCTCCCACCTTCGACGTCCATTTATCGGATTATCGAACACCAAGTGCATTTGGCAATTCCATTTTTCTGCCTTGTTTCGGACGTCTCGACCAGCGAGAATTATGTCGGTTCAGAATGACTTCGTCGCCGTTCGTGAGTGGTTGAATCATGGCTGGTATTTCGATCGCATGTTCGTCGTGTGGAGCGTCTCTCAAACTGCCCGATGCCAGTTTGGTCGGCAAGCGAGTCCGGTGCCCGAAATGCGACACACGTTTTGTTCTCACGATACCTCCGGTGATTACTGCAGAACCAGAGGAAGTGCCTTTGCAGTTGGTCGATCCCGTGGCCCCGACGGCGGCTCCGATGCTTGGGACTTCAGCTCGCTGGGTTCCGGACGCGCAAGTGCCTGTGTTGCCTCAAGCGCCTGTTGCACAGTCCATCGCCTTGGCAAGGGGACTCTCAGGTCCCGACCGGCATAATTTTGTTGCCCCCGCTGTTCAGCCGGAATCTCAATCGCCGCTGTTCACAATACCTGTGACTGCAGATGGTGCTGAAACAGCATCTGGAAGCGTGATCGATCGCGTCAAAGGTCGCGGGAGGAAATCTCGTAACGTACCCATATTTGCCACGGCAGCCGTAGTCCTGATGGCTGCAATCGGCGGAGGCATCTGGTTTGTCAGTCAACAAGGTGATGCGTCAACATCTCAGCCAAAGGTCAAACCCAGTGCTGAATATCAGGAAACAGTCGCCGGCAGGGCGGCATCCAATGATGACGCAAAAGCTCTGAGTCCTACATCGGGCGAACCGATCCCCGTCGATTATCTGCCTTTCACACCGCATGTGCTGTGCCACATGCACCCAGCGGAGTTATGGAAGGAAGACCGCAACACATCCGAGTTCCAGGCGATGTTAAGTACTCTTGGAATCTGGCTCAAAGAACAGATCGAAACGCGAACACGCTACAAACCGGAAGAGATTTCAGAACTGACATTTGCGGTCAACTTCGGCCCGCGAATGTCGGTACCGGACGTGGCTGCCGTCGTGCATCTGAAGTCGTCACAAACTGATCAGGAGTTCATGCAGCGTTTCAAAGGCCGTATCTACGCGGACCCGAAAGTCGAGTTGTATGAAGCCCCCGATTTCAGTTACATGATTATTGATGACAAGACATTCGCGGTCGCGCCGTCGAATATGTCTGAATCGCTGGCGATGTCCATGAAAGATCCGTCGCTCTTGTCTTCCGACATGGAGCCATTGATGCGGGAGTCGGATCGTGATCGGCACCTGTCTCTGCTGTTTGATGTAAAGATCCTCGATTCACATCGGGAAGACGCATTTACCAGTCAGTTGCAGATACTGGCGGATAAGTTTCTCTTCTGGTTTGGCGAAGATGTGCAGACCGTTTCGTGGAGCATGCATCTCGAGCCAAAACTCTTCATGGAGACATTACTGCATCAGACGCAGGCCAGCACACCGGTGAAGCTTCAGCGATTTACGCAAATGAAGTTGTCGAACCTTCCGGACGAGGTCCTGAGCGGCGTGCGGATGATGCGACCTGCCACCGTTGGTTCCCGCGACATGATCGGACGCTTTCCGGCGATGATCAAAGCACTGGAAATTGGCACGACTGCTCACATTGACGCTTCTGGTGTCAGACTTGTCACGCTGCTCCCGCAACACGCTTCAGCCAACCTTGCGGCGGGAGCTCTGTTGACGTGGAACCAGTCTCTGTTGACAAACTTTGACGACGATTCGCATCTGACAAAAACCGAAATCATGAAGATTCCGGAAAAGGTTGCTGATCGTCTGAAACTGAAAATACTCATCGATTTTCGCGCGACACCGTTGCAGGAAGCGCTGGGTTACATCGGCGATTCCATCAAAACCGAAATCTCGATCGACGGCAAGGCACTCCAAGGGGCTGGTTTCACCCAGGTCATGTCTCAGACATACGACCTCGGCAACGTCACGGCTCTGAAAGCAATCGACACCATCTTCAAAAAATATGCAGGAGAACGCGATCCGATGGTGCTGGTTGTGGATGAAGAGGGAAAGAAGCTTGTATTCTCGACCGTGTCAAAAGCGAAAGCAGATGG
>JAYSPO010001497.1:0-1451 GCA_043722015.1 Candidatus Kuenenia sp.
AATGGACGGCAACTGGTTGACGGAGTCTATCAGGGGGGATCTGCAAAAATTCATATTCTGGAATTCTCCGGCCAGCACGCATAGGGATTCTGGAGTGAGCATTACGGCGCTGACTGCTAGTGCTTTGTCATTGATGGATTGATGGGTTGTGTGCCACTGGCTTTGCCAGTGTTTCATGCCGATGGAGAACACTGGCAGAGCCAGTGGCACACATCAGAGCACGGTTGACAATGCACTAGCGCCATTCCGCGTCTTCTTCATCGTAGCTTCAGGTTCACTCAGTAAACTACCGGAATGTTGCTCCGCGACTGTTCAAAAAAGGCGATGTTGAAAATATCTCGACTCTTTGCCTGTGCCAAGGGGTTTGTCGGCTCTTTCGGAGTTGCAGCAAAATTCCGGAACGACAAGACGAACGATTGATCGGCAGGGAATCGTCCATGATCAGAGACAGAGTGGGAATTATTGGCGGCGGACCAGGCGGTCTGATGACCGCCTATCTGCTGCAAAAGCTCGCTGATCGCCCGCTGCGAATGACTCTGTTTGAGGCCAGTCATCGTCTTGGCGGCAAGATTCTGACTCAGAAATTTGGCACCATTCCTGCGATGTATGAAGCAGGGGCAGCTGAGTTTTATGATTACACGCCCGTGGATGAAGATCCGCTCAGGCAGCTTGTTGCTGAGCTTGGGTTATCCGTCAACCCGATGGGCGGCTCGTCGGTGATTATGAATCATCAGGTGCTGGCCAATCTCGATGACATCCAGGATCAATTCGGTCGGCGAACCCGGATGGCTTACACTGAATTTGACGAAAGGGCTCGCGGCAGTATGAGTCCTCGGGAGTTTTACGAATCGGATTTTGCAGCAGAACTGTCGACTTCTCAAGCCGCGCTTCGTTTCAATTCTGTGCTGTCGGCGATTGGTGAGCCATCAGCGCAGCAGTTCATTGAGTGTCTGATTCACAGTGATCTGGCAACGGAGCCGGAGAAAACGAGTGTCTCCTATGGTCTTCAGAATTATCTGATGAATCACCCGGCTTACATGAGGCTGTACAGCATCGAAGGCGGCAACGAGCAACTTCCCCAGGAGCTGGCCAGACGCACGCACCTGACGGAGCGGCTGCAGCACAGAGTGAATCGGATCGCCAGAGGCAGCGCCGGACACCTGCGAGTCACCTCGACCCATAAAGGAGCTTTGCAGGACGAGGATTTTGATTTTGTCGTTGTGGCATTGCCGAACGATGCCGTGCCATCGATCGCATACGGTGGCGCTCGATTGGCGGCGGCCATGCAGCGACATCACCTTCAGTACGATCATCCGGCGCATTATCTGCGGATGACGCTGCTGTTTGACCGGCCATTCTGGCGAGGCAAACTGACAGATTCTTATTGCATGCTGGATCGGTTTCATGGTTGCTGCCTTTATGACGAATCATCTCGTGATCCGGATGCGCGG
>JAYSPO010001498.1:0-1602 GCA_043722015.1 Candidatus Kuenenia sp.
GGGATTCAGGATCACGCCGCACTCGGCCTTGCCGTGATGCAAATATGCGATCGATACGGCAAAGTGGGGAATGTGATGAGCGAAGTTTGTGGTTCCATCCAGTGGATCAATGACCCACAGATGCTCGGCGTTGATGTCTCCGGCGTTTTCTTCTTCACCCAGAATTGCGTGATCCGGAAATGCTTCACCAATGACGGCTGCTATTCGGCGTTCGGATGCGACGTCCGCATCCGTCACCATATCGGCGACTCCTTTCAAACGAATGGAAAATCCGTCGTGGAAAAACCGTGAAAGAATACTGCCGGCTTCCCGAGCAGCACACATCGCCACATCGAACGTGTTGAGCATTTGGTTCTCTTGAGCGGAATGGTGCGTGCGGTCTCTGGATTGAATTGTAGGGTGCGTGAAGCGGAGCGAAACGCACCACTGGGGAAAGCTTAAGAAACTGGTGTGTTGCGCTATCGCTGCACGCACCCTACTTGAATTCACCAAGTCAAGAGCCCGCTGTCGTTAATGCTGCCCTGGAACTTAGATCCTTTCTTTTCAACAACTGCGAATTTTGCGCGCATCTTTTCGAACGTAGTTCTTTGAGATTTCGAAATTCGGACTTCGGATTTGCGGCTTCGCCGCGCTAGGGTGCCTGTGCCACGCTCGGCTTCCCGGAAATATCATCCAGCATCTTCCTGAGATCAATCTTCACATACGGCATTTCGGCCGCGGGCTTGTTGTGACTGGCATTGGCGACATACAGCACACCATCGGCCGGAACAAACAGGACGTTGTGCAGATTTGAGCTCATGGCCACGGGGCGACTCATCAGCCACTGACCGACTTCAGTGTCGATCTGCCCGTGTTTTTCGGTCACACGGCGTCGCAGTTCTTCCAGACGGCTGCCGGCCGATAATACAATTGCATCTTTAATGCCTTCGCCGAGTTTTTCGTGCGTCTGGCCAGGCTGAATGAACTCAATCGATTCCGGCGTTGCCGCCACACCCACGGCTTCATTGGTCTTGCCGTCTGCAAAGACGTAATAGTATTCACAGGTGCGTGGACTGTTCGTCCAGAGATCCTGAACTTCCTTCAGCGTATCACATTCTTCCATCGCGCGCCGCATCAGAGTTGCCATTGGAGCTCCGTCCCATTGCCCTTCGCCGCGGCCACCCATTTCGCCGAGAGAGATACCTTCCGCATTCATGCCGCTCACGCTGCCGATGAAACCGGCATAGCCCACGTTGGCGAACGGAATCTGTCCTTCAGCACGCACGATGAACGTCGTCGCAGAATCCTGCAGCCCGATCGTGGTCATATAGTCCAGCACGCGACCGTGGTACAGTTTGCCGTCCTTTGTGGCCGTGCCGAAGACGGCAAAGCCCGAACAATGAAACAGTTCGGGGAACACATTCAGAACCTGCACAATTTCCGGTTCCATACCCAGAGACACCGCCAGAGCCTGCGTCTCCCGCTTGTGGCGTTCGGGGATGTGCGGAGACAATCGAGCATAGGCGGCTTCCAGATCATGTCGGAACCAACGGCCGGTGCGAACAGTATTGGCGGTACCGAAACTATAGAGCACCGATTCAATGCAGCGACGTGATTCGTCCG
>JAYSPO010001499.1:0-3245 GCA_043722015.1 Candidatus Kuenenia sp.
GCGTGTCCGTTCCACTTTTGTTTCCCGGGGTCCTTTCATGCTGACAATCCACGACCGTCCAACGTCGTTGTGCGATGGGGTTTCCCGGCGCGAAGCGATGCGGATTGGTGGCTTGTCGGCGATGGGATTATCACTGCCTCAGTTGCTGCAGCGTCCTGTTGTCGCAGGGAACCAGGCAGAGGACTCTCCGGGCTTCGGACGGGCGAAGTCTGTAATCCTGCTGTGGCTGCTGGGTGGTCCGCCTCAGCATGAGACATGGGATCCGAAGCCGAACGCACCGAAAGAGGTTCAGGGCGAATTTGGCTGCATCGATTCGGTCGTGCCTGGCTTCCGAGTCGGCGAGTTAATGCCGAAGACGGCCATGCATACTGATAAACTGGCCGTGTTACGCGCTGTGGTGACGAAGGATCAGGCGCATTCCTCAAGCGGCTATCAGATGTTGACGGGAGTTCCCCACGAGCCGCGCAGTCAGGAAAATGTGACCTCGAAAGCCCCGAATCTGTCGCCGTCGCATGGGGCGATCATGCGCGCACTGCAGTCTGATCGGGACGGAATGCCGTCTTCCATCGCCCTGCCTTATCATATTGCCAACGACGGAGAGATTGTATGGCCGGGGCAGGGCGGCGGTGTGCTCGGACGAAAGTACGATCCATGGCTGATCAACTGCGATCCGTCGCGAGCCGATTTTCGAATTCCCGATCTTGCACTTTCCGACGACTTGTCAGCGCACCGATTCGCGGCTCGCCGAACACTGCTGACGAATCTGGATACAGTCCGAGCCAACATCGAACGTGCCGGAGCAGCGGGACGATTTCATGAACACACACGGCAGGCGTTTGATCTGCTGACCGGCAAGTCCGCCCGTCGTGCATTTGAGATCGAAGAAGAGACTGAGGCAACTCGTGATCGTTACGGACGCAATCGTTTCGGTCAATCTGTACTACTGGCAAGGCGACTGGTGGAAGCAGGAACGGCTTTGGTTCAGGTCAACTGGACTCGTGTGGAAGCCATCTCGAAGAACGGTTCATGGGACACTCACAGCAACCATTTTCCGGATCTCAAAAATCACCTCATGCCGCGTATGGACCAGGCGTACTCGGGGTTACTGCAGGATCTCGAAGAACGTGGCATGTTGCAAGAGACGCTGGTCGTGTGGCTTGGTGAATTCGGTCACACACCGAAAATTAACGGCAATGCTGGTCGTGATCACTGGGGCAACTGCTTTTCCATCGCGCTGGGTGGAGCTGGAATTCGTCCGGGCATCATTCATGGCGAGTCTGATGCACACGCGGCGTTTCCGGTGTCCGGAATCGTGAGTCCTGCGGATATTACGGCCACAATTTTCCATTGCCTTGGATATTCGCCGGAGACTCTGCTTCACGATCAGACTGGCCGACCTTTTCCACTCAGTCGCGGACAGGTCATCCGCGAGATCGTGGGATAGCGCGATGCCGTCGTCTGGTGAGACCGAAGAGGGCGCGTCGTGGGAAATGCATGAGCGCATCGACACGCTCGATGATCCGCGTCTGGATATCTTTCGAAATCTGAAGACGAAAAATGCGGTGCGGGATGCGCGGCTCTTTGTGGCGGAGGGTGCAACGGTCGTCGAACGCATGTTGCGGAGTACGCTGGAAGTCGATAGTGTGCTGGTAAGTGATCGAAAGTTTGCGACCTGCGCATCATTCCTGCGACCGGATGTTCGCGTCTTCAGGCTGCGTTCAGAATTGGCGGATGAACTTGTCGGATTCCATTTTCACTGCGGCGTCATGGCCAGCGCGGTTCGACCTGCAGTGCCGGATCCGGACACATGGATTCCAGCCCACGGGCCGTCATTGATCATGGCTGCGGATTGCGTTGTCGATCCCGAAAACGCCGGTGCATTGATTCGGATTGCGTCGGCGTTCGGGGCGGGTGGCGTGATCTTTGGAAAAGGATCGGCCGATCCGTTTTCACGCCGCATACTGCGTGTGTCCATGGGCAACGTGCTGTTTATGCCCATCGTTGAAACGGACAACCTGCCTGCAATGCTGTCGGATCTGAGTGGGCCACGCAGATTCAACGTCTGCGGCACAGTGCTGGACAGCCATGCCACCAACCTGGACTCATTCCGATTCCCCGAACGCACGGTCCTTGTGTTCGGCAATGAATACGCTGGCATCACTGATGAGGTTCAGAGTGTGCTCACAAAACGGCTGACTATTTCAATGCTCAATGGTACGGATTCGCTCAACGTCGCGATCTCCGCCGGAATTTTCTGTCATCAGTATCGAGTTCAATGGGGAGGGGTTCAGAGTGTCCGACATCACTGAGCAGATTCTGTTTGCGGGGCAGGTTCAGGGCGTGGGGTTTCGCTGGACGACAGAACGAATCGCATCGCGACTGCCGCTGCGTGGGTTTGTCCGCAATCTGCCCGACGGGCGCGTCGAAGCTGTCGTTGCCGGGTCTGCGGCAAATATTCAGCAACTGATAGAAAAGCTTCAGGAGCGATTCGGTTCAGGAATTACAGACATCCAGCGGCAAACACTGGAAGGTGCGAATGACTTTTCGAGTTTTGCGATTCGGCGATGAGTCAACTGCATGAGGCAATCGCAGTTCAATCAGCGGAATCAGCCTCGCATCGTAAAATCCGAACAACTCGCAAATTTTCCCGTTGCAACGGATGGATGAGACCGGCACGCTGTCGCGTGGCACACTTCAGCGACGCCAGATCCGTCCATACACAGTCGTGCATATTCCGGAGTCAACCGTGTTTCGTACTTTGCCCGTATTACTGCTTGGGGATGCCATATCCTTCCAGAATCTCGCCGCGTTACCGGTCGGGTCGGTGCTGTCCGTTCTCTTTTTGATCACCGTCCTGGTCACGATCGGCACCGTGCTGTACAAAGAAAGGAAGACCTCCATCGAATCTCGTCAGGTCGCGTTTTTCTTCTGGCTGGAACTGGCCTACATGGCGATGTTGATCGCGCTTGGCGCCGTGTACATGACCTGCTGGCCGCCAAACAAGAATGATGTCAATCTGATTGGCGGTATTGTCCCCTTCGCCATACCGTGGTTTGGAGCACTGGGAGCCGTGCTGATCGGTCTTGAAGGAGTGTTCATGCACAACAAAAACTGGAATTCCAAATACAACTACTGGCATATTGCCCAACCCCTCATTGGTGCCGTACTCGGTTTTGTCGCTTTCTTCATTATGGTATTGCTGATCAAATCGTCGGGAGCCAGCCCGACGTTTCTGACTCCGAAAG
>JAYSPO010001500.1:0-6283 GCA_043722015.1 Candidatus Kuenenia sp.
CGAAAACCACCCTCCAAAAACTCCAACGCCTCGACATCCAAATCGACAATATCAATCGATGCCAATGGCCTAAACCAGAAACCTAGCGCTGTAGTATTAGTTTCCACGATTGTGGTTGGACGATCCCGCGACCATGCCCTTGCGCTAGCGACCGCAAACAAAGGGCTTGCATCAGAAAAGGATTCCTTGGCCACGCAGGAACGCGATGCGAGGATCGTGGCAGAACAGAGTAAGGCGAAGCTGCATTTGGACCACAGTTTGTCAAAATGCAATCCGGATGATCCTGGTCCGGGCATTGTGTGGCTGGCTCGCAGCCTGGAAGAAGTTGCCAGCACGGGCGCCGCCCATTTGGAAGAACTGTGCCGCCTGCAATTGGGGGCGTGGAGCCGTGATCTGCATCCACTTCATTTCATGTTGCCGACTGGGCCTGTTCTGGGGGCCACATACAGCGAAGGCGGCAAAGACATTCTCACCAGTTCTGACGGCAGTCTGGTGAAACGGTGGGATGTGGCGACCGGTACTCCGATCGAACTTCCGTTGATGTTGCGGTCCGGTGTCGAACACAGGCAACTCTATTTTGACCCTGCGGGGCGAACGGTTGCCGCAAGCCGTTATGACAACTCAGTGCAGTGCTTTGATCTGAAGTCCGGAGAGCCGGCCGGCCAACCCCTTCAGCATTCGGCTCGACAGGGAAAGACCATGCGGTTTGTGGTCTTCAGTCCAGATGGGTCGCGAATCCTGAGCATTTCTGAAGACGGTTCAGTTCGATTATGGGAAATCGCGACGGGTCAATCCGTCGAGATCATCCCGCCGAATACTAATCGAATGCCGCGAACTGCCGCGTTCAGCCCGGATGGCAAAATGGTTCTCTTGGTTCTGGTGGACCAGATTCTCTCCTGCCACGGACAGACCGGCGAAACGTTGGGGCCGATCGACGCCCTCGGCAAGGGATTTATTGGAATGGCATTCAGTCCCGATGGGACGAGGCTGCTGACCGCTACGTCAACGGAAGCGCAGCTCTGGGATACTGTCACGTGGAAACGCATCGGCTCCGCGTGGCCTCTGGCCACGAGTAGCCAGGTGGCTATCGCCTTCAGTCATGATGGTCGGCTCGTCGCGATCGGCGATCGACACGCCGTGCAAGTTCGTGACATGGCCAATGAACGTTCCGTCGGCGCTCCAATGCGTCTCAGGGAACAACACAGCCCCAGTGGCGAACAGGTTTTGGCTTTGGCCTTCAGCCCGGACGATTCGTCAATTCTGGCCGGCGGTGACTCTTCAACCGCGTGCGTCTGGCAGGTCACGCCACACGACGGGAAACCGGTGGTGCTCCGACATCCAGGCCTGATTCGCGCGGAATTCAGTCCCGATGGGCAGTCGCTGGTCACGGGGAGTCAGAAGGATGGGGCGCAACTCTGGAACGTGGAGTCGGGCGTCCCGCGGGGATCTCGATTGGACGCAGGTGGCCCCGTTTGGGCTCTCGCCTTTCACCCCGATGGAAGCCGTGTCGTGACCGGGCCAAAGGTGTGGGATACAGCCACCGGCCAACCAATGTTTCCGTTGCTCCCGCATTCACATGCTGTGATGGACGCGGCGTTCTCTCGGGACAGAACGTCATTTTGGACGGCCTGTCGTGATGGCAAGGCGCAGCGCTGGGACGCTCAGGCGGGAACTCCGTTGGGGTCTCCTCTGCAGCACGACGAGGCTGGCGCGCTCCGCCGGATTTACGTCAGCCGTGATGGCAAAGTCGTAGTCACAGTCTGCGATCATCGGCCCGCCCGGTTATGGGATGTCGAGACCGGCCAGCCGATTGGTTCGCCGCTAACGACCGGCGGTATGGTCTCGTTTCATCCGAACGGAAAGTCATTCTGGATCGGATCGCAAACACTGACGCAAATCGACATCAGCACCGGCAATTCAATGGGCCATTCGGTAACGGTCACTGGACGTGTGGTTGCATTTGGCGCCGATGGCGATCACGCCCTGGCAATCAACGATGCTGATCACACGGCTGTCTGGTGGAATCTGCCGTCAGGAACACCGTCGGAGGCACGCATTGCCTTACGCGGTTCTCCGCATGGAGGAGCGTTCTCATCCAGACCACTTCCCTGGACGGCAAATCCGTACGGATTAAGTCCGGAGAACGAGTTGTTCATCGCCGCTGCCAACCGAGACCTGGTGGGAGACGTGCAACTCTTCGACCTGAGATCCGGTCTGCCTGTCGGCCCGCCGTGGTCGTGCAATGCCTTCGTGTTTCAGGTGGCGTTCAGCCCGGAAGGTGGCACGATTCTGACCGTTCTCAACGATGATACGGCTGTGATTCGTCAGGCTCCGCGCCCGGTTGCTGGAAATCTCCAGCGAGTGATGCTGTGGGCACAGATTCTGACGGGCCTCGAACTCGATCGCAACGATGGCGTGCATGTGCTGAAGGCTGAAGTCTGGAACCAACGACGGCGGGAACTGCGTGAGATCGATGGCGAATAAATTGCTCAAAGGATGAGCTGTCGTCATGGGCTTATTTTGTCGGACTGCATCGACTTGTCGCGGGAAGAATGAATCGAGCATGTTTGAATGGTTCAAGTCGAGTTCGTTCCCAACGGTTGGTTTCTGCGGCACATCGAGGTGAATCACATCGTCGGCGAACCGGACAAGATTACGAAGTCGCTGTTTGTGTGGACGTTCGATGCGAGTTCCAAAAAGTATGTCGGCTGGTCGTTTCAATCGTCGGGCAACATGTCGAAGGTGACGGGAACCTGGGACGCGGCCAGCAAGACGTTCAGCCACGTCGATCCGAATCCGCCGCCGAGCATGACCGTGAAGCTCACGGAAACGTTTGCGAGCAACGACTCGATCAACGGTTCGCTGCTCTTCGCTCGCAATGACGGAGTCAGGATGTTCGACATGGTCTGGACCCGGAGTCGCCAGAAAGGTCTCACGCCGAATCCGCTTCAGAAGCAATGGGCCAGGATCGGCACGCCGATTCAACTGCTCCCCGACGAAGTGAAGAAACTGGAATCGTTCATCGGCCCGAAGGACGCCGAGTTCATCCATCGACCGTCAGTTGTCTCACCACAAGGAGGCTCATCGAAAACGGTCTCGTCGGGCGAATGGATTCTCGACGGACGGTTTGTGCTCGCTCGCACGGGGCTGGGGGACAAAGAGTCTCTGTTTGTCACTGGCTACGACACCAACCAAAAAGCGTTTCGGTACGTCCGCATGGGTTCCAACGGAGAACTTGAAGAAAACATCGGTCAGTGGAACGAGGCCGCTCGGTCGTTCGAGTGGAAAGGAGTCGGTGACGCGAATGGCCTGACGCGAACGTCCACAAGCCGCTTGCTCGGCAGCGGCGCGGTCGAAACACACATCCTCACCAGAACGCAGGACGGCAAAATCCACATGGACCTGACGATCAAATCGACTCCGCGAAAGTGACATTTCGTAGCCACGCTCGCCAAGAGCGTCGGTTTTCTGCGAGATCATTGGGGGCCATCCACGTTTACAGTTTCGTGGCGAGAGACAATGTATTCCGTTTCTTTCTGGGCGGGCTGGTCAGTGGATCACTTTCAGGCGCTGTCGCAGGGCTGGCGCTGGTGTGGCTGTTGCGAAACTCAGCCGAGCGTCTCCGCGCCGACACGAGGTCGCAGCCATGAACCACCCTTGGCCATCATTACTGGCATTGTCAATCTGCTGCGTATCCGGAACCGTTCAACTCTATTGGGGCGGGCAGGATCATGCGGGGCGGTTCCATGCGGACTACCTCTGGGCCACGGGGAATCTCGGCATGTCCCTGTTCTTTCTCGGCCCGTTTCTCTTGTTGGCAATGTCCGCGCTCGTTGCTTGGCGGCAGCGCGCGTCTCGGGGCGTGCTGATGCTGACCGCAGCCCTCTGTGGCATCAGCCTCCTGGCCGGCTGGATCGATCACGACCAGTATCTGCGCACGCCGCCGGGGCGAGGGACTCCGCAGATGCTGAATTTCCTCGCGACGCCCCTGCTGTGGCTCGGCGGCATGGTCATGCTGGCGGTCACGGCACGTGCGCGTCGACGACCACCTGGGCGATCGAATGTGGAGCCCGTGGACGCGGCTTGAACTCGATCAATACTCCAAGGGCGGAACGATGGGTTACGTTTGCCTGCTGGGCTTCCTGGTTCTGATCGGCATGTTGAGCGTGTCTTGCGGCCTGGCGGCGGGGCGCATGTCAGGCTCAACATTGGTTGCGTCGCTGACTTCGTTCGTGATCTATTCCGGACTATTATTCGTCGGGTGTTGGCTGCTCTATCAATCGATCCTGCCGGAACCCGTCGGCATGCCTCCGGAAGTTGCCGAGTTGAATGCGCGCGTTTTGGCTCAGGCCGCGCGAGATGTCATCGGCATCGGCATCATTGGACTTGTGGTCGGAGGCAGCCTTTGGGCCGTGGTTCCGATTGTTTGCCGACGACTAACGCGAGCACAGGCATCCGTCAATTGATACGGAGTGGTCTATTTCGTTTAGGAGTGATGGTAATGACCGAAGAACCAGACCCGATTGCACCGCCAGAAGTCAGGCAGCGGCCGTGCCCGCTCTGTGATGGCGGCTCGTTTACATGGGGCTTCTTCAACCCAGGCAGCGCCCCGACGATTGCAGGAAAACGTATGGAGTTCTCGGCACGCAGAATGAGTCCCGTAAATGGTTCCATATGCTGCACACGACATGAGGTGCGACGAAATCACACCCCGACACGGTGTCTCGATTACGACGTAGCCATTTCGGAAAACAAGACACCACATTCCCGTGAAACCAGAGGTTTACGAACTGATCTCTTTGGGTCTGTTTCCATCCTGGAATGTCGAGACGGGGAAATTCTGTGCTTTCGGTGCGCGCGACAGGGATCGACCGGTGCGTCAAGACAAGTGACGAGAGCCGACAGCAAACGCGATGTTTCGGCATTTGTGTACCACTTTTTCAATCCAGGCAAATCGCAACGCAATGTCATTTCATGAGCTGCACGCTGCCGCCATGTCCCAGTGGACCTGTTTCCAACCAGAGAATGGCCCCAGAAAAAGTTCAAACGACGTCTTGTCGCCCCGACTTGAAGAGACAAGAAGCCCTTCGGCGAGGACGTCGAAGCGATTTTTGTTTTTGCTATCAGGATTTACGCCATCACGTGCACGGTTCAATTTAGGTCGCCGCCGACTTTTTGTCAGAAGTGCATTGCTGTAATCTGTTTCGCCATAAGCACCTTGGCAGAAGTCGTTTGGTATAATATCGTTTAACCGCGTGGGCAACGCCCCGCGATTGACGGCAAAGCGCGGCCCGATGGGCACGCGGTTAAACGAAGGAACTTCTGCACTTGTGCTTAACAGGTTGCAGAGTTCAACTCCCGTTGCCATTCACTTTGCGCCGGAGGTCGCTATCTCGACGATGTCCATGTCCAGTTTGTAATCAAAGAAGGCATTCAATGAAATACGCACACTGTTTACTCATCGCCCTGATGATGGCACCATTACTCCGGCATCTATCGCGGCGGCAAGCACGGCATGTTCGAAGGTGGCGTCCGCGTACGCTGGATCGTGCGCTGGCCGGGCCATGTGGCCGCGAATCGAGTCGACGACAAGTCCGTCATCAGTGGCATCGACTTCCTGCCGACGCTGTGCGCCATCACTGGCGTAGAGATCAACGCCACTGACTTCGATGGCGAAGACACGTCCTCAGCCTGGCTCGGCCAACGCGAGCACGTACGCACCAGGCCTCTCATGTGGAAAACCAGTTCCGTAAACAGCGATGCCGGCATCCGTGAAGGCCAGTGGAAGCTCATCCACCTGACTCTATCCATTTCTATGTGTTCAACGGACAGCCTCCAACATGAAACACCTTGCCGTCGTCATCGCGTTGCTGTCGTCGGCAGGCACTTGAAGCGCTGGTGAAGGAGAATGCAACGAAGGGCAAGGATCTCAAACTCACTTTTCCAGAGGTCGGGCTGGACAAGGACTTTGACTACGAGATCAAATTGCGGGATGGATTACTGAGTGTCACAGTCAACGGGGCGACGCAGATGCGTGAACGTCTTCGAGAAAGACCCCGAATGGGCCGAGCAGTCCCTGTATTTCGAGGCCGGTGCCTACGTTCAGGACAACGAAGGCCCGGCGTCCGAAGGCGCTCGGGTTTTATTTTCAACGGCCCGCTGCAAAGCTAAGCTGCGGAATTCACGCGTCCGCCACCGTCAATGCGACGTTTTAGAAGCGAAAACGTTCGGGGCAAAAAAATGCATGGGCAAAAAAATTGCAGCCATTTTTTTCAATGGCCCG
>JAYSPO010001501.1:0-15552 GCA_043722015.1 Candidatus Kuenenia sp.
TCGGGAAGATACAACTGACTGTCCTGCAGTGTGCTGACATCCGTCGAATCGAATGATACGCTCGACCGGTTTTTAGCGAACACTTCGAAGAATGGCCGCAAAAGAAAGGCGCCCGGTGCAATTACATCGGACTCGTGTCGAATTCAAAAACTCTCCGAAACGTGTGTTTCGTTATGTAATAACACTCGTTTCCGTGTTATGATTTGCTGAAATACTGAGAGCATGAATGAGCTGGGACACAATCATCTGGGATGAAGAGCAGGGCGGCAACGTGGAAAAGATCCGTCAGCATGGATTGACCATCGACGATGTTGAGAACGCTTTGTGTGATCCCGTCAGCCACGGAATCAGTCGCAGCAGTGGAAGTCCGATGGTTTGGGGACTTGGACTCGACGGTCGCCTGATTGTCGTCGTGTACGAAGAGATCGATGAATTCACGATCAGGCCGGTGACGGCCTGGACAGATCGAGAAAACGACGTATGAAAAATCTGAAACGAGTGACTGGCAAGGCACATCCGCTGACGGAAGCTCAGCGCCGTGAGCATCAGCAGATTCATGAGGATCTTCCGCGGGACGTGGAAGTGAAATCGGCGACTCGCCAGATTCAGGCCGAACTTCAGGAGCGTCGCTGCGAGTTCGCCGATGTGGTGACAGCGCTGAAGGAGGCGCGGGAATCACGTGCCCTGTCACTGCAGGACGTGTGCGACAAGACCGGGATCACTCGCGCGAGTCTGTCGCTTTTGGAAAACGGGCGAGGGAATCCTACGATGACAACTTTGCGTCGCGTCGCCGAAGCCATTGGCGTTGAGATTCTGGTGACGGTCAAAGGTTAACCAGAAGCCAGAGCCAATTATGAACTGCAGGAGGCTACGCGGCACCGAGATCCATCATGCGGCGCCAGGCACTGACCTGACCCAGATGCATCATCATGTGGCCACCGCAGTAAAATGTCTGCAGCGAGCCCAGTGTCGGAAACAGATCTGTCATGCGACCACCCAGCGGGTTCACGGCCTGAAAGGCATCATCCGGCAAAGAACGCAGCACGGGTACTGCGGCCCTGTAGCCATCGAAGAATGCCTGCGTCACAGCCGCCATGGCGGGATACATCGTTCCATGCGAGTCATCGACGCACTTCGCATCTTTCGAAAACACGGCGTCGAAGCCTTCCTGAGCGACCGGCCCCGGCTGACCTAACTGGCTGAGGATCCGCGGCCCGTACAGGCACAGATGTCCGTAGACAAACGCCGGATGATTGGACTCAATCACTTTTCCATTGACGACTGCAAACCGGCCGAACTGTTCCGGTTTCACGTCTTTCAACAGACGCTCTGCGTAACCGAGACACAGCTCCAGAGAATCCGCCATCACATTTCCGAGAGAACGATTCATAAAAATCTTTCGTTTTTTTAAAATCCGGCAATCCGGCGAGCGGAGTGGCGTCAGCCCTCCGGTACAAATGCGATTTCTTCCGCACAATCTTCGAACTGGAAAACGCAGTGTACCGGCAAGCTGACGCATGCCGCTCGCTGGTTTCCAACGCACTACGGTTTTGGATCCAGTTGAAATCGACCGTGTTCCGACGCCATCATCAGCACCAGATAATTGAGCCGTGCGGCGTTGGCGATTTTAGCAAAGTTAATACCATCCATCGTATCGGTTGGCTTGTGATAGTATGGACTGAATCCACCAAAAAGAAACGTCACCGGGATTCCCTTCTCAGAAAACGAAGCATGGTCGCTGCGTCCATCGACACGTTCCTCTTCATCGTATTCAAACACAAATCCGATCGACTCATTCGCCTTTTCCACCATCTGATGCAGCTGCATGGAATGGTCCTTGCTGCCCACCAGATGAATCGTGTTGAGGTTATCGGACGCAGGCTCCGAAGCTGATTCTTCGTTACGCCCGATCATGTCGATATTCAACATGCAGATCATGTCGTTCAGCGGTCGCAGCGGATTGTTTGTATAATGCTTCGATCCGAGCAATCCGCGTTCTTCTGCGCAAAACGCAATCATCAGGACGCTGCGTTTCGGTTTCAGCGGATTCGCGTGGATGGCTTTAGCGATCTGAATCAACGAAGTCGAACCGGAACCATTGTCATCGGCTCCCGGATAGAGTTCGCCGCGCTGCACGCCGAGGTGATCAAGATGCGCCCCGATACACATGTGCTCGTGTCGCACTGCCTCGTCGCTGCCCGGATACCAGCCGACGACATTCGGCACGTCGATCGATTCGCGTTCGATCGACATCCTGCAGTCAACGATCTGTGATGAATCGAGTGTCAGATTCCTTGTCGGATTTTCATCGCCAAAAAAGGTCTCCGCTGCACCGCATTTTGCCGCAAGTAAATTCGCCGCTGTGCGCGTGATCAAGGCAGCGGGGATCGCACTCGGAGTTTGTTCTGACTGATTGACGGCTTCATTGCGAACTCGCCCATCATCAGCCACGATCAACAGACAGGCCGGTTTTCCTTTCAGGACAAATGGATCTTCGGCATTGAAGCGACGCCCGGCCTGGACTATCAGCAACCTCCCGGCAAATTGACCGTCTGAAATCTCCGGTGGTGAATTGGTGAGCGTCGCAAAGGTGACCGGAATTGAACTTTCAAATGTCCCGGCAAATGAACTGATGCCGAATGAAGTGCCCGCAACGCAGTCCTCACCGTTGACTTTCACACCACATGCGTCGGCATGCACAAGCAGTTTGATGAAAGGCACATTCTGGAACCACGAACCATTCTCACCTGCCGGCTGAAAACCGTTGGCTTCCAATTGTGACGAAAACCATTTCGCTGCGTTGAGGAATCCTTCCTGGCCGGTTCCGCGTCCGGCCATATCGCCTTCAACCAGATGCCTAAGAATCTGTTCGGAGTCTGATTCGGTGATACTGGAAAATCCGGCTGAGTACTCGACGGGCACCGGCGTCACAGCGCTGAATGAGCCTTCGGTTGCCGGAGCCGCTGGCGTAACCAGAATCAGCGACCACACGATAAGAACGAATCGCTTTAAGTTGGATACCACGCCAGCATTCCTTGGAGAACATCGGGAAGAGAATCAATTGCTGAGGAATGGTAGTCGACTCGGCGGCGATTTCCGAATGTTCGACGAGTCGAGATCCCTGAAACCCGGATATTCCTGTAGCCCATGGCCTGAAATTACCGAGCGCGGGCTTCGCCCGCAACCCAAAGTAGCCATCACGCTCCGCCGTGATGAGCATTTGTCAATCGGCATTCATCAACCTGGACAGCGTGCCACGACAGCCCCGTTGCATTGGGCCGAAGGGCAATCAGCGCAGGGGCTCCATTCATGTGGCCCAGTTCAATGCTCGTCACGACGGAGCGTGACGGCTACTTTGCGACTTGCACAGCACTGAGGCCGAACCTTGGTGAGGACGAAGTCTATGCTGGAGTACAACGTCTCCAAACCGTCGCCTGAGAATCTTTGAGGCAGAGTCAAGTCATCGGACAAAATGCCCGTTATCTGCGTCCGGGCTTTCAAGCGGCAGCCAGCAGAGCAAGTTCGTCGGCGTTTACGGCCACGATCGCGATGCCGAACTTATCTGCGAGCTCGGCCACTTCTTCGGGGCTGATGATGATGGTCATGCCGGATTCAATCGCCAGGACTCGGCCACCGGATTCGTGCATCGTCTTGATGGTTTCGATTCCAATGGTCGGCACGTCAAAGCGCATGTCCTGCTGCGGTTTGGCAACTTTCACCACCGTAAATCCACCCCGCCGACAAAGTTCTCCGGCACGGCGGATACAGCGATCGGTTCCCTCAATCGCCTCAACCGCGATCACCGCAGTGTCGTTGATGACAACGGTTTGTCCGATATCCAGTCGACCCATTTCACGAGCCAGATCCCAGCCGAAACGAATGTCTTTCCATTGTGCGGCGGAAGGACGACGATGTGTGAGGAATCCGTGTTTCACGAGTAACTCCGGGCAATACTTGAGAGCCGAATCGAATATGAAACCATCGCGTTCAAACTCGCGAATCACCGCCAGCAGAAGCGTGTCATCTTTCTTATCCCGTGCGTGCAGATACCACATGCGCAGAGTTCGCCAGTCGGGCATCAGCCGTATCCAGCGGAACGGATGAAACAGGACTGTTTTTTCAATCTTGCCAGCCATAATCACCCGCTCGACGTTCGCCTTGCGAAACAACCGTATGGCTTTTCCAATTCGCGCCAGCGGAGCATATCGAAATTCGTCGCAATCCTGAGCCAGATCTTCAGATGCCATGCCACCAATACCCAGGGCGTAGACATAGTGACCGGCATTCCTCGCACCACGTGCGAACCGGATAGGGAATTCGCCGGCACCCGCAAGGAGACCAAGTCGCATAGGCGGTATTGATTCCGTAATGCCGCTGTCATGTGTCATTCCGGTAAGGGAAGGACGCACGAACGGCAATATATGCGGATGCAAATCTGATTCCTGATCAGACGACATTGAACACCATGTCCAATTTCAAAATTTGATGAATCGTATTTTTGGGGAGCATTGCGTTGATGACAAACTCGAAACCAGGTACGACGGATGAGTCCGAGCCGACCGATGCCTGTTCAGCCGCTAAGCTGCAGCAGATTCCACTTCCGTACCACGGTCGCCGGAAAGTTTCGCTCGCAGCACTTCCAGTTCCTTGTCCATGCGTTTGATCGCGTCCCGCATTTCCGGTAAGCGACGAAAGGCGGCCAACTGTTTTGAGGTCTCACTTGCCGGGCCTGCCGGACTGCCGAGGTAAGTCTGGCCTGCCGGCATATCGCGGACCACACCCGCTTTTGCTCCAACGACTGCTCCATTACCCAGATGTACATGATCGGCCACGCCAACCTGTCCCGCACAGACCACGTAGTCACCCGTGCTGACAGATCCGGCAAGGCCAACCTGCGACACCAGCAGGTTATGACGTCCAATCTGACAGTTGTGCCCGATCATCACCTGATTGTCGATCCGAGTCCCTGAACCAATCACGGTCTCGCCAACTTTTGCACGATCGATCGTCGTGCAGGCGCCAATTTCCACATCACTGCAGATACGAACGGTGCCGTAGTGCGGAATATGCTGATGACCACCGTTCACAAATCGATAACCGAAACCATCCGCTCCGATAACGCATGACGCATGAATCGTCACCTGATCTTCAATCACAACATCGTGGTACAATACGGTGTTTGCATACAGGACGACGTTGTTTCCAAGCCGGCATCCATCACCAATCACAACGCCCGTCTGAATCTCACAACTGTGCCCAATGACCACGTCCCGTCCGATCACGGCCAACGGATGAATATTGGTGTTTGCACCAATCATCGCAGTCGGATCGACGACTGCACGATCAGAGATTCCCGTAAAAGTGCGGGAGCGACGTGGGCGGAGGATGGCGGCAATCGCCAGGAATGCCGTCTCTGCTTCGGGGACCAGGATGAATGTCCGACCGCTGTATTTTGCCAGTTCACTTCGTACCGTTTCCGGTACGACAATCAGCCGACTGTGTGAGTTTCGAACGCGGCTGAGATTCTTCAGATCACCGACGAATGATAAATGAGTCGCAGATGCTCGTTCGATAACATCGACATCGTCAATGATGATCGCTGTGTCACCGATCACTTCGCCGCCAAGGACTTCGGCAATTTCAGTCGCCGTAAGCTTTCGTAGTGTACTTGCAGCGTTCATCGAGCCCTCCGTATGCTCGTCAGAGTCCAACATCCATGCCTCCGCAATCCTGAGTTGTAGGTCATTTCCCTGAAACGCCGCAATACTAACACCCGAGACGGAGAAACAGGGGAATTAAGTGCATTGCGATGGCTGGGTAAGTGGCTGGTGTTCTCCCATCGCTCTTCTCGCAAGCGGCTGATTCAGTATGATACGCCTCGTGCGTTCGATGATGTACTGCACGCGGTCTTGCAGGAGACAATTGGCGAGCGGCATGCGTCAGCTTGCCGGTACTAGAACGATGTACCGGACGGCTTACGCCGCTCTGCTCGCCGGACTCATTTCTGGTCGCGTAGTTTATGAATCGTTTATCATTCAATGTTGCCGTTTACCCAGAAGCCTTTCACCATGACGGGGCATCCTTATTTACTGATCATGGCATTGTGCCTGACACACGGCCTGTTGACGTCCGTCGCCTCGGCTGAGGACGAGCCCGTCCAGTTGAAAATCGGCGACGAAGCGCCGTCCTGGGCGGATCTGATCGGCACCGATGACGAAAAGCATTCACTGGCGGATCTGAAAGACAAGCAGGTTGTCGTAGTTTGTTTCACCTGCAACTCCTGCCCTTATTCGGTTGACTATGAAGACCGCATTATTGAATTCCACAAGAAATACGCTGCACGAAAAGAAGGCATTGCGTTGATCGCGATCAATGCCAATCTGAAGCCTGCGGAACGGCTCGACAGGATGAAGGCACGTGCCAAAGCGAAGGAGTTTCCTTTTCTGTATTTGATGGATGAAACTCAGAAAGTGGCCGCCTCGTACGGTGCGAACTTCACCCCGGAGTTTTTTGTGCTCAACAAAGATCGCCGAATCGTTTACATGGGTGCGCTGGACGACCAGACGCAGGCCGACAAAGTTGAACAGCGTTTTGTGGAACTGGCGGTTGAGGCTGCCTTGAAGAACGAGTTGCCGACAACCACTACGAATCCCGCCCGGGGATGCTCGATTCCATACAAGCGGTCAAAGCGGTGATGCTGCCGTAACGACTTTCGTGAGCGGTGCCGCTGAAGTGCATACGTTGGATTTTGGTTAAGGCGACGGACAGGAATGTCCATCCTACGAGAATTTCAGGGAAGATTTCACATGCAACAGTTTCAGGGACGAACGGCTTTTCTTACAGGGGCAGCGTCAGGCATCGGACGCTGCCTGGCTATCGAATTGGCTCAGGCCGGTTGCCACCTGTGTCTTGTCGATGTGAATGCCAGCGGCCTCAAGACACTCGCCGCAGAATTGACGCCGACCGGAGTGCGTGTGTTGTTGTTTCCGTGCGACCTGACGAATCGCAAAGCAGTGTCCGCAACGATTGCGTCGGCTTTGCACCAGACCGGCAGCATCGATCTGCTCATCAACAATGCGGGTGTCGCCTATTACGGGCCCACTGACCAGATGTCGCAGGCGCAGTGGGACTGGTTGATGACCATCAACCTGCTGGCACCGATTCAGATTACTCACGAGCTGCTGCCCACGCTGCTGCAGCGCCCCGATGCCCATATTGTGAACATGTGCAGCATTTCCGGCCTCGTTGCGGGAGGACGGTTTTCAGCCTACCACACCAGCAAGTTCGGACTGATTGGATTTACGGAATCGCTGCGCGCCGAATACGGACGGCGAGGTCTGGGTGTGACGGCGATGTGTCCCGGTCCCGTGTTGACGAATCTGTACGAAGCTGCGGCGAGTGGCCGAGCCGATCAAAAGGTTCCGTCGCCTCCGAAATGGATGTGTGCCACGCCGGAACGCGTGGCCAAGCTCACACTGAAGGCGATTCGCAAAGACAAACGGCAGGTTTTGATCACGCCCACCGCACACGCTTTGTTTCAGCTCAAACGATTCGCACCGTGGTTGCTGGATGTCGTCAACCGCTTCAGCCGCAGCGGTCGAAAGAAACGCAGACTGGCTCAACAGGCCGCGAAAGCCGAACAAAGGCGCGCGGCCTGATATGCGCGGCCTGATACAGTTGTCTTCCAGGACCGCTCCCACTGCAAGTGTGAGGCGAATGACTGCTTGCTGTCGCAAAGACATATGGTCATAATCAGGGTGACGAAGAATTGATGAGTCATCAGGAGAAATGTACGCCATGAAGTTTGCAACCAATCCACTGCCGGGTATGAATCCCTGGCTGGAAGCCTATTGGGGCGACATTCATACGTCGCTCACCACCTATGCTCGCGATGCTCTGCAGGCACAATTGCCACCGGATCTTCAGGCGCGGGTGGAAGAGTACTTGTCCGTCTACGAACCTGACGAAGAATCCCGCAAGCTCCGACGCATCGCGCCGGACGTGCAGATTATCGAGCAGCCCGGTCTCGCAAAATCCACCAACGGTGGTCTGGCAGTTGCAGAACTGGTTGCTGACGAACCTGTACGGGTCCGTCGTCGCAGTCCGCCTCAGACACTGCGTTACATTCAGATTGTCGATCTCAAAGCAAATCGTCGCGTCGTCACGGCGATTGAGTTTATCAGTCTGGCAAACAAAGCCACCGCAGCCGGACGAAAGCAGTATCTGGTGAAGCAGAGTGAATTCATCGATGCAGAAGTGAATCTGGTTGAAATCGATCTGTTGCGTGAAGGCACATGGGTGCTGGCGGCCGAACAGGAGATTTATCCGGATCGCCTGAAGAGCCCTTATCGCGTCTGTGTCGTGCGCGCCGAATCATCGGAAGAGGTTGAACTGTACCCAGCCAGTTTTTCTGCACCGCTGCCGACAGTTCGCATTCCGTTGCGGCCCACTGATAAAGATGTCCTGTTGCCGCTGCAGGCGCTGGTGAACCAGGCATATGAAAACGGACGATATGGAAACGATCTGGATTACTCCACGATGCCCTTACCGCCACTGCAGGCGAACGAACACGCATGGATCATCACGCATCTGGCGCGCAGGACGAACGACGGTTCTGCTGAGCGCCGCTGACGGAATCCACTGGCAGAGTGTTGATTTAATGGGGTCAGACCCCCTACTCACGGGAATCGAAGCGAACATCGTTGGAGTTTTCGCTTCGACTTCCGTCTTGAAGGGGTCTGACCCCATTAAATCAACCAGTCAGCGATTAGTTTCAACGGCGAGTCCGGGTGGTTGGCAAAGGGCCATTCAGCGGCTGAATAGTTGACCGCGAGTTCAGGAGTTTCAAGGCGTGACATCAATCGGTCCTTCCGTGCTGAGCAGCGGACAAAGATGCGAGTCCTTGAGCACGTCGGACACTTTCAATGGCTGATTATCGACGATGATCCGCTGTGACATCAAGCGGACTCCGTGGCTGTAATCGACATACCAATCGACATGACCGACATACAGCGACTGGATTGGCTGGCTGTGCGACTCATGCCAGCCGTAAATCGCAACTTTGTGTGGCTTCTCTTTCAGCCGATTGGTCAGCACGATGTCTTTCTTGATGCCGGCCACAAGCAGTCCACGCGACTTGCCTCGCATTTGCTCTTCAATAATCCGATGATGCTGCCAGAACGTGCTGACGGCGTCTCGGTCTTTGGTCAGCGGCTTTGGATCGAGCTTCACTTGAGCGGCAGCAAAGACGTCATCCGAGACCTTCGCCGTGATGAGGGAGGCGTCGAACTGATCCGCGATGGCCGTGGCTGTTGCTGGCGTGACGGGGACTCGGAAGAAGTCGTTGTCAGTCCCGATCGCCAGATAGTCAGGCATCACGAAATACGTGGCGACATGCCGGGTTCCGGCGTCATCCATGGCTTCCACGCGAATTGCTACCAAGCGGCGGAGAAATTCGGGGACGTTGCCGTTAATGATCTCCTGCAGCACCGCCGCTTCCCGCTGATCGCGAGGCAATTCTTTGATCTGCTGCTGAAACGTCGATCCTGACGGCGCGTCAGCGGGCCGAACCGGAAAGGCGATCCGCACGTCGGGTGCGTCGGCCGGAATTGTGGCTTGGACGGCGGCAGGATCTACGAACGGCAGCGGCTGAATCAATTTCGTATACGCTCGCGGGCCACCGAACTGGCCCCATTTGTCGGCGACATCCGTGCCGAGCGTCAGACCCTGCAGAAAGCCATTCATCTCGCCGACGAGCGCGGTGTGAAGAATCCTGTTGTCGGGATTCGGATGCACAAAGAACTGGATCTGCCCATTGAGGCCACTCGTGTGTCGGAACAGGCCGGCATCCTGCTCAGTCAATTCGACGTCACTGCGAAAGCGATTCAACATGCGTTGCGAAGCTCGGAACGTGCCGCCTTCGGGACCGACGACTTTCTTGTCGTTGAGCGTGATCTCGCGATCATCGTACGCGATGACAACCAGCCGCCGAACCGCGTCGCCTTTGAGCCATGCCAACAGCTTTTCGCCGTGCCGCTCGTCATCCGCGTACGAGTAGTTCGCGTCGAGAAATACGATCCGATCGAGCAACGGCGGCAACGAATCGAACGCATTCATGTAACCGAAAATGAACGAACCACCGCCGCTGTGGCACGTCAACACGATTCGCTCAGCCGAGACTTCTCTGGCCAGTGTCTCCACCAGATCGCGGATGATCGTGTTGGCTCCGGCCTGCTCGCGGCGGAAAGTCGGCCAGCTCAGTTTCGGAGCCTGCACGACCGCCAACACAAACTCGTACTCAAAATCAATTTCCCGCAGTCGCCGCAGCTGCGCGGCAATGTGCTGGATGTCAAAATGCCAATCGAGTTCTTTTGCCGCCGCGCAGCCGAGCGTCTGCTCAATCGTGTTGCCATTCGGAGTCGCGTACACGATCAGCACCCGCGGTCGTCCGGTCGGCTTCGCCGGGGCATTTACAAACACGCGCACGCCACAGTCGAGTCGGCGCCAACGGACCTGTTCGTCAAAGGGTGCCGCCACGCCTGTTTCCAGCGACTCTGCCAAAGCTGGCTGTGCCGTCAGCCAGAGACTGACCAAACTGCCCCCTGCCATGACGATGAGCCTCAGAACTTTACGATGTTGAGTCATGGCAATTTGGTTTCCAGATCGGGACATCCCGGGTCCAGGACAGGGGTTTCATGAACGCAGGACAACGCGATTTGTGTGGCATGACTTTACGATAGCCATTGCGCGAGAGCCATTTATCCGCCAGGAATCCCGAAGATGATGAATTTCCGAATAGAATCTTCCTTCAGAAGAACCGATGATGCGTTCTAATCCGAATTTCTGAGTGGCAAGTCGGCATTTCTTTCAATTTCAGGCCGTTGAATTTTCATGACCAGCAAACAAGTGTTCGAATTCGAACTCGTCGCCGACGTTGTCATTATCACTCCCCACGGTCCCTTCATGGAGTTCAGGGATAACGACATCCGCAATGCCTACAACGAATCCTATCGATTGCTGAATGAACCCGGAATGCGTCACTTGTTGATGGATTTCTCTCAGTTTGACTATTTTGGTTCGACCTTCGTCGGCATTCTCATTCGACTCGCCAGAAAAGCCCGCAGCAACAAGGGCGAGGCCGCATTGTGTCACCTGTCGAGCAACATGCGCGACATGATGAAGACACTGATGCTGCTCGAAAACTCAAAGATCGACTTCGCTTTCACGTCATTTCCGAGCCGCGAAGCCGCACTTGAGCGACTGGCAGAAGTCAGCAAGTTGTTGACAGAAACGTAGTGCTTTGTCAGGCCGCAGACCGAAATCAGACCCACTTCGACCGTCTCTTGCAACCCAAAACTGTTTTCGTCTCAATTGAGATACCAGGAACCAATAACCGGTTGCATAAGTTGATGCAACCAATCACGGAGCATTTTACCTGTGCCTCAGCCGCAGGACCCTGAACAAGCGGAATCGCAATTTATGGCAAGAAGATTACAGGGTAGGAAAATTCAACAGATCCAATGCGACTCATCTTCTTGCCTCGTAATTTTCCTGCCTAAACAACACCATTCAAATATTTGTACTCCAGCCCTTAGCCTTGCGGCGGGCCGTTGTTCTTTTAAAGCCCGCCAAAAATCAACAACCTGACCGGGATTGAATTCTGACATGAAATCCGGCTTGAAAACGGGAGACGCGGGTCAACTCACATGGGTCGTCGATGCCACCATGACCATTACTCTGGGAGGTGACTCGCGGGCCACAGTGTTCTCCACTCCGAACATGATTCTGCTGATGGAACGCGCCGCTCGTGAAGCGCTGCGTCCGTTCCTGGAACCCGGCGAAGAATCGGTTGGTATCGAAGTCCACATCCAGCACCTCGGCGGCGCGAGTCTGGGGACCACGGTCGTCGGAGTTGCCAGAGTGACGATGATCGATGGTCGTCGCGTCAGTTTTGATGTCGAGGCTTATGCCGGTGATCGATTAATTGGAAAGGGAACACATTCCCGCGCCATTGTCTCATTGAACCGTCTCATTGAAAATCTCGCGGGGCTGTCGCATGACGAAGGACGAGCCATGAATCTCGCAGCCAATACCGGACCGATGCCAACCTTTGAGACGCTGCTGGTGGACGTCTCCAACCGCATTGCCACGGTGACGCTCAACCGCCCGAAGTCGTTGAATGCCGTCAACATACAGATGACCAGCGACGTCGAACAGACTGTGGCATGGCTTTCCAGCCATCCGCAGGAGGTTCGCGTCGTGCTGCTGACCGGCGCTGGCGAAGCGTTCTGTGCGGGAGACGATGTGAAGGAACTCAGATCGCTGCCGTTGACCACAGCTCGCACGCTCAGTCATCGTCAGGCTGAAATGTACCTTGCCTTCGAACGCCTGCCGCAGCCGGTCATCGCACTTGTGAATGGTGACGCGTTCGGCGCAGGCTGCGTGGCCGCCTATTCTGCCGACCTCAGAATCGCCAGTCATGCCGCGCGCTTGGCCATGCCCGAAATCCGACTCGGCTGGCCACCCGGTTATGGAATCGCTCAACTGACCGCACTGGTCGGAAAATCAAGAGCCTTGGAAATGTGTTTGCTGGGGGAACCGATCACATCGACACGAGCCTTGGAATGGGGACTTGTCAGTGAAGTCGTGCCCGGCAGCGCCTTGCTGAAACGCGGTCGTCAGCTTGCAGAGAAGATGCTGCAGATGCCCGCCGTCGCATTGCGGGAAACCAAACGTCTCGTGCATCTTGACGAAGGTTCCCAGCCCAAAGTGGCCCATCGAGCCGACACAGAAGCCTACCTGCGATGCCTCGAACTGCCGGACGCGCAGGAAGGTCTGAAAGCCTTCTCTGAAAAACGCCCGCCGAAGTTTACGGGAAGGTAATTCATGGGCTTTGCCTGGGCTCGTTTAACCGCGTGCCCAGCGGGCCGCGATAATTCTATTTGAGATTTCGTATTTGAGATTTGAGATTTGAGATTTGAAATACGAAGCGCGGGGCGATGAACTTGCGGTTTCCAGTCGAACGTAGCTGGCCTGCAAGCATTCTGTGGCGCATTTCACTTTTGTGCTCAGTATTCGCTGCCGATCACGCCGCCGTCGTTTCGTGCACACAGTTGGCCAAACACCTTTGGGTCAACAAAATATGCGATTGATCTCACGGACCCGTCACACAATGCGAACCCTGCGCTATCTTCGTGAGCCGAACCAAAGGTGGTCTCACTGCCAAGAGAGTTCCCATCGTGGGCAGGTGCAACAATCGCCCAACGGCGGATATCCAGACAGTCACCACTGTAAAGAGGCTGATCGTCCCCATTCGTCGCGGCCTCATTTCCACTGATCCACTTCTCGCCCACAGCGATCACCTGACTGCTGCCATCGGTAATGTCTGCATAACGGACGAGCGAACGCAGGAAACTCACACCGTTCAGGGACGTTGTGTCAGGCCAGGCATAACTATCGACGATGGCTGAACTCAGACTGTTCGGCCCGGAAATACTCCTGAAAAAAACAGTGCCGCCGTTGATGGCGTAGTCACTCTTGGCACACGTTGTGAGTGTGACTGATCCCAGATACTGCACATCTTTGTGTGCCGCCCTTGGTTGCGCCGCACGTCTCTCCGGGCAATTCAGGAGGACGAGCGGCTGGTTGGCGAATTCCCGCACGCGAAGCGGATCGAGAGGATTTTTTGCTGATGAGGGAGCAAGCTTGTGGATCGCGTCCTGTTCACAAAATGGGAGAATGTTGTAGACCCAGCCACCTGGTTGTTCCCTACTATTGCCGAGGTCGCTGACTCCAAGCCACGCATAACCCCAGCCACCCGTTGGGAAATGGCCAAAGGTACTGACGTGATTCTGAATCGCCAATGCCTGCAGTCGGAGATTATTGTGGCATTGCGTCCGCCGAGCGGCGGACCGCGTCTCTTGAACCGCAGGCAAGAGCAGTGCAAGCAGCACGCCAATAACCGCGATGACCACAATCAATTCAATCAGTGAAAAACCGGACTGCTGGATCTGCCGCTTCGAGACATGAATGCGTTTCATGGACATGTTTCCCACTTGGTTGCGCCAGTGTTTCGGTTTGCGCAATGGATTTCGTCAGCCGCAACGTTCGGTACCGGGTCTGCGGGAGCATCTTCGACTTCAAAGCGTAACATCAACCATGCCAAAACGGCAAGACTCGCGACGCGCCCCACGGAAGACAGCGTGATCGGCGCGTTGCTGGCCGCGCCAAAACATCCACAGCCAATCTCGAGTCCGCGGGCGAGCGCACTGGCCTGCGCCACGGAGAACACTGACAGTAATCCTGCAGCACAGAAGGATGTGAACCTGCGGGCAACTCCGAGAATCATCATTCCTGCGAGTAACGTCTGAAACACCGGCAGAATCGAGGCAACGAATGTGGCGGGACGTTCGGTCAGTAACTTGTACTTCAAAATGCTGGAAAGAAACGCGAACGGATTTCTCAAATGCTCGACACCACTCCAAAACAGAATTGCAGCGACGCAAATCATGCTTCCCCGAACAATTATGATTTTCGCGAGGTTTCGATCAAGCACTTCTGGAACTCCCGATGGCTTCATTTCTGTGCCTGGGCTTTGTTTTGGAATTCCTTCCAACCGATCCAGCCTTCGCGGAATAGTCGAATATCCTCAAATCCAAAGCTTGCTAAAACAACCGCCATCCGGTCGCTGAATCCGCATCCGGCACTCTGACAATATAGCACGATCGTCCGCCTGCGATCGATGCCTTCCAATCGGAGAGCGACTTCCTGTTGAGTGGAATCGATTGGTAAGCCGATCGCCCCAGGAACGTGGCCGAATTCCATGTCACCCCGATACCGAGTATCAAAAACCACCACCTCTTCAGGACGCTTCAGCAGTTCAACCATCTCTGTGACCGACACAATCGGGAATTCCCGAAGTCCTTCCGCAGCGACAATGAAGTCAACACATTCAGGATTTCGCAGGAAACTAAACGCGGGCTGTGCTTCCCGCACTGCTGTGATGAGCAGAGTGCCTGCCAACAGCGCTGCGGCCCAGACGCGACCATTGCTTCGACCCAAAGTTCCTAATTTAGCTACGAGCCACGCCGCCGCACCAATGACGCTCACCACAATGATCGCCCACCAACCGATACTGGTCGTTTCCACGGCGCCAAAGTTCGTCTTTGGAGCGGCGCCTGTGAACACAGCCAGCGCTACGCCGTCCCACCGCGCCAGTAGTTCGGCAGAACGCAGAAGATGGATTGAACCGGATCCGTCAATAGTCCGTGCGCGACCGTCATCGAATCCCAGAAAGAGCAGCCAATGGTTATAGCCCACAAGTTGCCCGAGCGAAGATACATGTAGGATCAACGGATCCTGCGCTTCCTGCAGACTTGCCAAGCCAAGTCCTGTCAAAGGTCTCGCACGGACGCCCAGTTGCTCCGCAGCACCGAGCAGATCACTGACGCTGCTGCCTGCACGACTCGACACGAACTTCTTGTCAACCAGCGTCTGAAAATCGCCTTTCACTCCAAGCGATGCTGCCGCGCCGTACATTGCGTAAATGCCGCA
>JAYSPO010001502.1:0-1933 GCA_043722015.1 Candidatus Kuenenia sp.
TGCTTCACCATCCAGGCGAGCTGGATGGGGTCGTTAAGACGAATCTGGGACAGTCGAAGTAGAAAATTCACATGAGTATCAAGGGAATCAACTGCGTGGTCTAAACTCTTCTCGGCAAGACAACATTCTAAACGTTTGCAGAACAGTGATCCGATGCCAAAAGCCGTGATGCACACTTCGTGCCGAGAGGGGCGGTATGGGATTCGTGAGGAACCTGGATGAGCTTACCAGAGTTCGGCAAACTACAAATTGAATGGTTGCGGCAGGCATTTTGCTGCCGATCTCCCGAATCACACTGACACTGCGCTCAACTGCAGGTATGACGAACATGCAAACTCCAGTCAGACGTCTCCGATTGCCGATCCTGATCGTACTCCTGATGGCGATTATTTCCATCCTCGCATCACGCTATGCATCATTGGATTGGATTGTGCAGAACGAACGTTGGCTGCGAGCGGCAATCGAGGCGAATCCGTTCAAATCCTGGATCATCGGTTTTCTTGTCTATCTCGTTCTGTCATTGATTCCCGGAATTGCGGGAAAGTCCATTGTGCTTGGCTGGCTGTTTGGACTGTTTGCAGGCGTGATTATCGTGCATAGCGCACTGGTGGCAGCAGCGCTAACCACTTTTCTTTTATGCCGACACTACCTGCAATCCGTGGTAGAGGCTCGCTTCGGACCGTATCTGCAGCCGATTCAGCGGCGAATGAAGGATGACGGAGCCTTGTATTTGCTGACGCTGCGGCTCGCACATGCCCCGTTCAGTATCATGAACTATGCCGCAGGCGCTGGAACGGAGGTTCCTTTCCGGACGTTCTGGTGGACGACTCAATTGGGATTGCTGCCTGGCAACATTGTGTTTGTTTTTGCGGGGACTCGCCTGCCAAGCCTGGAGATTCTGGTGCAGCGTGGTCCGCTTTCATTGATCGATGGACCAATGATCGCAGCCCTGATTGCCACCGTTTTCCTTCCCTGGGTCGCCCGAAAAATCATCCAACTACACCCCGCGCGGTTTTGAGTGACACAATTGGCGAGCGGCATGCGTCAGCTTGCCGGTACAAAAACGAGGTACCGGAGGGCTTACGCCACTCCGCTCGCCGGACTCATTTCTGCCGACGCGGAGTATAAAGTCGTTTCACCGAAATGCGGCACAGCAGTTGCCAGATCGCAATGCTGATCGTCACATTGAGAAAGAAACATGATGGAAGTCAACTCGCAACTGCTCTGGATGCTGATCGGCACATTCGCCGCACTGTGCGGGGGCACAGTTGTGCGGATTGTCGCGCTTCGCAAGGCCGATCCGGAGCTGGCAAAGAAAAGAATTGGAAGTCTGAAGGTCTGGTGGACTCTGGCGATCTTGCTTTCACTGGCTGCCGTGTTTGAGCGATCGGGCGCTGCCGTCCTTCTAGCCATCGCCAGCTTTCTGGGGCTCAGAGAGTTTCTGGACCTCATTGGAAAACAGCGCATCGGGCGGATTGCTGTGATTGCTGCCTTTTTGTCGATCCCGCTGCAGTACACCCTGATTACTACGGGGCTTGAAAATGAAGCCAAATTTATTCTGCCGGTCGGTATGCTGCTTGTTTTGAGTACAGCGCGATTGGTCAGAGGCGAAACGCAGGGTTTTATTCGTACGACAGCTGGTGTCTACTGGGGCGTAATGCTGCTGGTCTATTGCATGTCGCATGCTGCGTTGCTTTTCGACCTTGCGGCTGATCACACGCCAGCCGTCGGGGCTTCAGGTTGGTTCCTGTTTGTCGTGATTGTCACGGAAATGGACGACATTACGCAGGCACTGGTAGGGCGTGCGATCGGACGTCGAAAGATTACTCCCACAATTTCGCCCAACAAGACATGGGAGGGATTTTTCGGAGGCGTTATTTCTTCGGTCGTCCTGTCTATACTCCTTGCGCCATGGCTGACATCGTTCCCGCCC
>JAYSPO010001503.1:0-2036 GCA_043722015.1 Candidatus Kuenenia sp.
GAATGCGATTTGTATTTTGCCTCTGGCGGTCCCTGAGCCTCCTTTTGGACTGCAACCGAATTTCTTCGCGCCACGCGAACATTCTGATCGTTAGTAGTATAAATTCAGTGCCTTGAGTCAGCACGCTGCAACGTGGATGATACGGTCTGGACAACCAGTGACCCTGGAAATCCTACCGCGACGAGGTTGTCGATACAAGACGCAGATTCCTTGAATTCTCATCACGCGGCAGAGCCGCATGTGCAGTAACGCAGAAAAATCCGCTTCAACTTTGGCTACCAGTGCTCAACGGGGCCGTTGGGGGTCTTGACCAGCGCTGTCGGTACCGAGCACATTCGTTCGCCGTGGCGCAAGCGGATCTGGTTCAGGATTTCGTTGAATTCGGCGAATGATTCGAAACGTCGCAGACGGTCTTCAAGGTCTTCCGGGATGCCCAGGCGAGATCCGTACCACGCCGCAAACTTACGAAACATCAGGCACGCGAGGTCGTCATACTGCCGGGCCATGAGCGAGAAATGATTGGACAGAAATCCGATCTGTTCGTCAGGGGTCGGTTCATACATGCCCGTCTCGCCATTTGCAAGGCTTTGAATTCGGCGAAAGATCCACGGATCCAGCATCGCTCCGCGCCCGATCGCGACTGCTGCGCAGCCGGTTTCACGCATCATGGAAAATGCATCCTCCGGCGTTCTCACGTCGCCGTTGGCAATGATCGGCATCGAACGTACAGCGGCGACTGTCTGTCGAATTCCCTCCCGATCCACCGTTCCGTGAAAACCCTGCGACCGAGTGCGACCATGGACGGTCACCGCCGCCACACCGATGTCTTCAAGAGCGGCAGCAAGCTCCGGCGCCGTGATCATGCTGGCGTCCCAGCCGAGCCGCATCTTCACGGTCACTGGAACCCTGACAGCATCGATCACGCGGGAAACCATGCTGACGGCTCCTTCGACGTTGCACATCAGTCGAGCCCCGCCGCCGGAACTGTTCACTTTCGCCATCGGGCAACCCATGTTGATATCGATGCCTTCGTAGCCATGCTCCTGCAGCCAGATGGCCGCCTTGACCAGATGGTTTGTTTCACCGCTGAAGATTTGAACCGACAGCGGTCGATCATCCGGACATGTTTCCACGAGGTCCAGTGACTTACGTCGTTCCGACCATAACATGGAGGCCAGGACCAGGTCTGTCGTCGCGAGTCCCAGGCCGCCGATTCCACGCAGGACCAGCCGAAACGCCAGATGCGTGTAACCTGCCAGCGGAGCCAGAAAGAATCGCGTCGGCAGTGTGCGTCCACCAACGACAATCGGCTCGCCACCGAATGCCACGGCGAGCGGAGTGGCGTCAGCCCTCCGGTACAACTTCACCTCCGTCGCGCCATCATCCTGCAGGTCGATCGCAGCATCCGGAACAGTCTCACCATCCTGAGGCACGATTTAATCCCTCGCTTCATGAACCGGCAATTGCCAGCCCAGTGCCTGCAGAGCATCGATGACTTCCATCAACGGGAGTCCGATGATGTTTGTCAGGCTTCCGGTAAACTGCGAAACAAACGCTGCGGCATTGGCCTGGATGGCATAACCTCCCGCCTTGCCAACGGACTCATTTGTTGAAAGATACCATTCGATCAGTGCGTCTGAAACATCACAAAACGTGACACTGGATTTGACAATGAATTCACGCAGATCGTTCCCTCTCGCCACGATCACGCCGGTCCAGACTTCGTGCGTTCTTCCAGCCAGCCAGTGACGCATCCAGTGTCGAACTTCCGATTGCCATTTGGCGGGTTCAGGTTGCCCGAGGACTCGTTTGTCCTGCTGATCATCCTTGGCGATGACAATCGTGTCGGCGACGACGATGAATGGAGCATCCAACTTCGCCGCGCCCGAAAATCCTGCTGACGTCAACACCTGGCGACTCACATCCTGATACTTGTCGCGCACGATCTCCAGCAGGCGGCGTTCGAAGCCAGCATCGTCGCGCACGTCGTGAAAATCCGCTTCCGCAGACGAAAGCGGCGGCACGATCCGCAACGC
>JAYSPO010001504.1:0-1654 GCA_043722015.1 Candidatus Kuenenia sp.
AGACCATGCTCGATACGGTGCGGTTGTTCGTCGGATCGAGCAGGAACCGGACTCCGCGTGGGGCCTTAGAATAGATCGCGCGATCGCGTGCCCCTGCCAGATATGATTGAACCTGACGGGAACCGGCGCGGACCTTGTCGTTATTGGTGTTTAGATTGATGGCGGACACCGTCATGGAAGCAATCAAGATCAACAGCGCGACCACGATCATCAACTCGATCAGCGTGAAGCCCCTTGAGTGATGAAGCGTCTGGCGTGGTGTTGCCGGACGAATGGTGTGTGTGTGTTTCATGATCGAGTCCTCGCAATCAAGGCGAATTACCGCTTGCGATTGGTCAAATTGTCGTTGATTGGATTGAGTTCGACGGCACTGTAATTCGTCAGCGCCCCAAGTCGCCCTTGAACTTCACCCAATGCCGGGCTGGTCGCATTGATTGTGGTGGGACTAAAAGGTTCTTCCAGCCCCAGCACGGCATCCGGTCCCGCCGACACAATTAAAAATGCGTGGTACGTATTTGGCGTACTGAACTGATTCTGAACGACAGTCATCGCTGCTGTGGATGTGCCGACGAACCGCCTCAGTTGACCGGTTGGATCATCGGGATCACGACTTAATGGATCGAGTTCACCCGTCACCGTCGGTGCGGCCGGTAATCCCGACCACAGCACACTTGCATAAGTTCGATCAACAGGAGCAAACGTCGTCGATTCCACAGTCGTCGCACCAATCGCCCCCGCCGTCGTGGATGACATACCAGGCCGGAACAAATGGGTCGGCCAACGATAGAATCGCAACGGTCGTCCCCAAGCATCGACGAATTCATTCAAACCATCGCCATCAGTGTCGCGCACCTCACTGGAACTGAATTCACCCTGATCCACCGGGGCAATGCCATAAACCTCGGAACTGGTCAGAATCCAATACAGGAGCGCGGAACTTTCGGTAATCTGTTGATGACTCGCCGACACATAGATGACACCCGTAGGAGGGGCGGGTGCACCGCCTGTTTCGAGGAAATTCTGTGGAAAGCGAGACCGGAAAATGTGTTTGCGGACCATCACATCCAGCACCTTATCCTGCGGGATGTAGCTATAAGCTTGAAACCAATCTTTCTTCAACCTATCGATAGCCTGCTGCCGGTTGGTTTTTTCCATGGCCCGGTTGAACGCATCGATGCGCTGCTGCATCAGGCCGTGAATTTTGAGCAGCGTCGCCTGCGTGGCCTTTTGTCGTGCGATCCCGATTGCACCACCCAAAGCCGCAATCGAGATCGTCATCAAGAACAGGATCAATCCGATGACCACCAACAGCTCCACCATGGTGAAGCCGCCACGGTTTCGATGGTCTCGATTGTTGGTCATGTGGAAACTCCTCATTGGTCGGAACCGAAACCCGACAATATCAACACCAACACCAACGCCAAACAACTCTTGCCCGAAAACCGGCTCCAAAGCCGGTGGACAACACGAATAGGGCGTCACTCCCCAGCACAACAGCCATCCTCGCCATCGCACAATGCAGATCACTCACCCGACAACGTTCCACCGTGAAAAGTCGTGATATTGTCTCCATCCGCAGTGCCGACCAGCGCGGACGTGTTCCTAGGGTCAAACAGCCCGCCTGCTCCGTAAGCCATAGCAGGAGCTGCTGCTC
>JAYSPO010001505.1:0-6940 GCA_043722015.1 Candidatus Kuenenia sp.
CCTCGCTGGAAGCACGCCTGGCAGGCATGCGGAATCAATTATTGCAGGTGCGTTCAATGCGGCCGAGTCCGCTGCTGGACGATAAAGTGCTGACCGAATGGAACGCGCTGATGATTCAGGGACTGGCGACGAGCGGTCAATTGCCGGGTCGCGAACACGACCTGCAGCTGGCGTCGAAAGCCGCTGATTTCCTGCTGACTCATTTGCGGGACAGCGATGGGCATCTGCTGCGTTCGTGGCGAAACGAAAAGCCTGGACCTCGCGGTTATCTGGACGACTACGCCTGCCTCGCCTCGGCCCTGCGGACTTTGCATGTGGCCACAAAAGACGCCCGCTGGCTGACAGCCGCGAATGAACTCACCACGCTGCAGATTGCACAGTTCTACGACGACGCTCAAGCCACCTTCTTTTTTACGGCACACGACCACGAAAAATTGTTCGCGCGGACTAGTTCGCCATACGATTCTGTTTCTCCGTCAGGCAACAGTATTACCGTTCGCAACCTGCTGGCGTTGAGTGATCATGATCCTCAGTTCCGCAGCATTGCCGAATCGACGCTGAAGCGATTCAGCGGCGCGCTGGATGCCGCACCCGTCTCCTGTGCCGGACTGGGGATGGCGTTGCAGGACCTGCTGGAATTGCAGGCAAAGGAAGCCAAAGGTTCAACCGGTCTGCTGGATTCGCCGGTCAGAGACACCCTGCGCGTCGTCACTGCTGACACAGGGGATGTCGGCGTCACCGCTGGCTTTGCGAGTCCGGTCTTTACTTCGATCGCTGGCGAAGACACGCAGCAGCCAAAGAATGAAGCACCAAAGCAGCCAGAATCAGAAGGCGTAGAGCAGCAGGCGTTCAAGCCTGTGTTGCCGGATCCGCTCACGCCATCGCCGTTCAAACAGGGACAGGAGAGTCCCGTGAAGGTGAAGATCTATCCGTACTTCGACAAGCTGGAACGTGGCGGCACGTGCCTGATGGCGATCGAACTGACGATTGCCGACGGCTGGCATATTAACGCGAACCCGTCGAATCCTGATTTCACGATTCCGACCGAAGTGAAAATCACGAGCAAACAGAAAATCAAGATGACAAAGGTGAAATACCCGAAACATGAACTGCTGGACGTCGAAGGTCAGGATGAGCCTACGCATGTGTACGGTGAGCGCGTCATCATTTATGCACTTCTGGAAATTGCCGCAGACGAAACGGCGGAAGAAGCAGTGCTGGAAGTCGAAGTGAAGGTCCAGGCATGTAACTCCAAAACGTGCGAGCCACCGGAAACGAAAAAGTTGATCGGAAAACGCCCGCTGGCCAATCCCGGCGACGAAATCAAACGGATTCACGAATCCAAATTCCCGAAAGACGAAGAAAAGGACGAGCAGAGCGAGGAGGAAGATAAGGACGCCGCTCAGAAGGACGAGAAAGGCGTCGAGAAGAAAGGCGAATGACCGGCATCACTTCGATCCAGTGGGTATTCTGCGACGTTTCCCCGCCATCTGGCAACATTCGCGTTAGCCTCAGTCAATGTCTCAATCGTGCAGATAGCCGAAATTTTTGAATCCATCCAGGGAGAAGGGCCGTGGGCCGGGACGCAGTCTCTGTTCATCCGAACCTCTGGCTGCAACCTGCGCTGCTGGTTCTGTGATACGCCATACACGTCGTGGCAGCCGGAAGGCACGGCCTTTTCGCTCGACGAACTCGCATGGCGAGTCGCGGATTGTGCTGTTCCGGATGTCGTCCTGACCGGCGGAGAACCGATGCTGCTGCCGGATCTGGTTCCCCTGGCCCAGCGATGTCGTGAACTCGGAAAACGGGTCACGATCGAAACAGCCGGAACTGTTGATCAACCCGTGGACTGTGATCTCATGGCGATCAGCCCCAAAATGAGCAATTCCGTACCGGACGATCGCGTGTGGCATGACCGCCATGAAAAGGCCCGGTTTCGCCCGGAAGTCATCCGCTCGCTGCTGTCCCGCTACAGTTGCATCCTGAAGTTCGTGATCGACCAGCCTCAGGACGTCGCTGAAGTGCAGGCATGGTTGTCCAATTTCAGCGAAATTGATCCTGGCATCGTGTGGCTGATGCCGCAGGCCAGAACTCGCGAGCAACTTGCCGAACGATCTGCCTGGCTTCGCCCGTTGGCAACCAACTGCGGCTTCCGGTTTTCGTCACGGCTGCACATCGAACAATTCGGCAACGTTCGCGGCACGTGACATCTGATCAACCACATTCAGATTGAAAAGTGACCGTTCTACTCTACTTCGTCATTCTGGCTCCGGGTGTCACCAGATCATTGAACCGATCGATCGGCTCCCTGGCAGTCCATGCAATCCCGCGCAGCAACAACGTGCGAAACAGAGGATCATCGAATGTCCAGCTGTAATGGCCGGGAATGCTGACGAAGACTCGGCCGCGGCCTTTCTCCGACGTCCACATTTGCGGCGTCGGCATGCCGTCTTCGGTGCTCGTGGCCAGCAGCGTGACGTCCTGAGGCTGCCCGGTGAGTTTCCAGTAACTTTCGTCGTAGAGCTGCAATTGATCAAAGTTGCGGACGATCGGATGATCGGTGTTGTGAATGTCGAGAGTCAGCGGGCCGTGACGAAACGCAATGCGACCGCCCCATGATGCGTATCCGATACGCTTTGAAAACTCTTCCACCTGGTCGTTGCCATTGACGGCCCAGTGAATATAGACCGCTCCGCCGCCGCGTGCAAGAAATGCGTCCAGCTTCGCAGGCCGGGCCGGTTCGAAACTGCCTTTCTGGAAGAACAACAACACATCCGCCGATGCCAGTTGTTCCTCGCTCGGAAATTCTGTTGCCGTGGAGACGGTCACATTGTCAGCGGCCGAAAGAAGCTCTTCCCAGACGGATTTCCATGCCGGATAATCGTGTTCGCCAGGCCCGTGATCCTTCGGTCCATCGACAAGGACAATATTCAATGGACGAGTGGGCTCCGGAACCGTCGGCGATCCGGCCAGTGCTGCGACGACCTCCGCCTGTGTTCGCAGCGGTGGCGCGGTGAGTGGTGATTCGAGCGGCATGTGAGGCGGCGGCGTCATCAGATAAGTGATCAGATCTTTCATCTGTTCGGCGGTCAGCTTTTGCGCAATTCCGGTCGGCATCACGGATGTTTTCGACACCGTCATGGATTCGATGTCTGTTTTCGACAGCTTTGTCACATCGCCTTTTTCATCGCCCAGCAGAAGCTGATCTCCGTCTGTTTGCAGGACACCGGTGAGCACGCGACCGTCGTTGAGTGCGATCACATGGCCGATGTAATCGGGGTTGATTCCGAAACTCGGATTCGCCACGTCGCGCATCACAGACGCATAGTCACGATGCACGAGATTCATCAGATCGGGGCCAATTCGAGCTCCGCCGCCGCCCACGGAATGACACTTGAAGCAACTCGCCGCTTCACTGCGAAACACCTTGCGGCCGCGAGCCCAGCTGCCGCCTTCCAGTTCAGCAATCTTCCATGGCTCCGCGTGCGTTGTCGAATCACGCTTTGTGTTCACGTCAACCCATGGCAGCATGAATCGATGCAGTTGCAGAGGTCGCAGGGAGGAATCTTCATTGGTCTGTACCGAGACCGTCAGTCGAGGCCTGGCGTCGTCTCCCGTTTGCATCGCGACGACCACATCGACCGGATCAGTAACATCTGCGGAAGTCCTGAACGTCGCCAATTGCCATTCCACGTTGGATTGATCACAGACAACGGCAATCTCGGTCACAGGCTGATTCGCATCCGTGGCGCGGCTGGCCTGGACAACAATTCCATGGTCGCTGCTGAACGTGACGATGGCTTCTTCGGCGGGCCATTCGTAATCAATGCTGGCTCCCGGCTGAATCGCCGGACGCAGAATATTGTGCAGGTTCAACTTTGATCGGAGCGTCAGGATTCCAGGCTGCGTAAGTGCGGTCCAGAGAGCTTCGTGCCCTGCACTGGCGACGAGCATCGCCTTAGCGACCGTCAGATCCGCATGCGGCAGCCAGCCGGACCATGCAGGTGTTGCGTTTCCTGCGGCAGGAGTCCAGGTGGCTTCAACGCCGTGAAGGGCAAAATCCACTTCAAGCTCGGACTGCATTGGAACCGTCACAGCGTAATAGTCGTCCGATCTCATGGGAGCAGTGTTGATGATCAGCGTTCGCATATCGCTGGTGACTGCCGTTCCTGCCACAGGTAATGCAAAACGCGGTTTGATCAGCTGGGCGCGGACGGCGGCATAGGGAGGCATCAGATTCTCAAAGCGATCTCCGGCGCGAACGTATTCGCCGTATTCGATTCGAATGCGCTCCGTCAGTTGACGAAGTTCTGTGGCGTCCAGTGGGTGATCGAACGCAATTCGAATTTCCTGTGGTCCCTCAGCCCATGTGGCAACCGGACGAGCAGCCTCAGGTTGTTCCATGTGAATCCGAAACAGCTTGCCAATCCCGGTTGGTCCTGTGCCCCAGTCCGGAGGTCCACTCTGACACGCCACAATCAGATCCCCATCGGGAGCGACGCAGGCATCCACTGTCAGCATCTGCAGACATGCGAACAACTGCGAAGCCGCAACGTATCCCGAAGGCGTCTTCATTAACGTCGTGCGCCAGAGTTTTCCGCGTGATTCACCGCACACGATGGCGTCTCCCGCCCAGGATTCCGGGCCAAAGACGGGACCGCCATTGACAGATTCATTGAACACCATGCCGCAGGTTGATTGATGCTGCGGCGCATAGTCGAACGTCGATGGTTCATCGATGACGTGAGGGTTGTGCCGCGGATGTCGCGGCGGGAATCCGTAGTGCCGCTTCGTCGCTGGCTTGCCGTTTGGGCCGACCCCATCCAGCCGAATATGGAGCAGTTCGTCGAACGGATTCCCATTCGGCAGCCAGGTGGCTCCTTCCTGTTCAGTGCAGAAGAGATCGCCAGCTCGATTGAATCCGAATGCTATAGGAAAGCGAATTCCTGTGCAGATCGTTTCGCGCCGACTGAAATCGGCCGACACTTTCTGAACAGTTCCTCGCTCTGATTCCAGGTCGTACTCGGCGACGCCTTTTTCGTTGACAAGATATGCGTTCGCGTAGTTGACCGTGCCCAGCCCGAAGTAAAGGTTGCCGTCCCGATCCATGGCGATTCCGACCGCATCCACATTCTGAGGGATCTCCTTCCAGCCAGTCGCCACGATAATTTCCTCATCCGCTTTATCATCACCATTGGTATCGACGATCAGCGACACCTTACCCTTGCTCGGCACAAACACGCCGCTGCCTTTTGCGTAGTCAGACGGAGTCAGCAGCATGCCGATCGGGCCACGAATGCTGCCTTCGTTTTTCCAGAACAATTCCGCCGTGTCTTCGATGCCGTCGCCGGTGGTGTCGCTGAGAAGATGAATGTCGCCGTTATAGCCCAGCGTGACGAGTTTCCCGTCGCCTCGATAGCGAACGTTGTTGACGTTCGTAAGTTCGACCGGAATCTCGCGGACTACGAAACCTGGCTGCAGCATCTGTATCGCCGGGGGATTCTCCACCTTGACGAGCGGCACACCGCCAAAAGCCGACAGTTTCAGTTCACCCGGCAGTTCCTCCGCAAGTTTTTCGTACTTCCTGTTGAGGTATTGGCGAACTGATCTGGTCTCTTCGTCCGTGAGGACTCGGTTGTAGACCAGCAGTTCGGCGATATCCCCTTGAAATGGTCCTCGAACTTCCTGAGCCCCCGGTCCATTGGTATAGAAGCGTGCCCCGACGGTCACTTCATCGAACGACATATCAGACGGCGTGAAAGGGCGGTTGCCTTCCGGCTTGCCGTCGCGACATAGCTTCACTTGCTTTGCCGTCGCGTCAAACACCGCCTCGATTGTATGCAGCGTGCCGAAATCGCTGCCGGAATTGAGCAGATCGTTCGCACCGCCGAATCCTTTTCCTTCGATGTTCAACTGCTCGAATTTGAACGATGGCCCCGATCCAAGATCTATGGTCATACCCGATTCGTAGTCGCGACGATCCGGAGCATTGGTCGCAAAGAGTCCTCGAAAGTCCCCGGGATTCGCATGGGGCGCGGCGACGATAAACACAGTCGCGGCCTGCAGATCGACGCCCGTTCCTGTCCGGCGAAAATAATCATCTTCGCCATCAAATCGCATCACCCATGCATCACCGACCCGTACAAGCCTGGGTCGCAACTTTTCATCAGCCTGATCGAAAACTCGTTGCTCTGCGGAACCATCCGACCACGACGTCACAGCATCGCCGGAGACAAACTCAGGGCTGTTCATCGACTTGCGAAATGCATTGACCCGCGAAGCATCCAGCCAAAGCTGCAGTCCGTCATGCACCGCAAGTTCTTTGTCGGCCCATGCCGCAACCTGCCCATGGGCTTCGACTGCCACAGCCAGCGACAGCAGGACTATCAGGGAACGAAGAGAAGAATGCAGCATAGAGACAACCCCGACTCAGAACGTCAACAAGGCTTCGCAAGTGGTGAGCTCACAACGAAACGTTCGATTGTAGTGCAAGCCACAGTGGAAGACATCCTTGCCGGAGTCCATCGCGGCATCTCGTCGTAAATATTCCGGAGATAGCGCTCGGAAACAGTGAGGATCTCCGGTATGACAAGGGGCAGGTTCCTTATAAACTCGGAGATGATCCGTTGTAGACTCCGGGCGGCTGGAAGTGCGTCCGGCGAGCGAAGCGGCGCTAGCCCTCCGGTACCCCCGTTTTTGTACCGGCAAGCTGACGCATGCCGCTCGCCAATTGCCTCAATCATGACCACGCGGAGTGTAGATCCGGCCCCTTGCGTCCACGGTGACTGGCACCGGACTCCCCTCACGGCACCGGACTCCCCTCACGAACAGAAGAGTCGCAAAGGACTGAAAGACAATCATCGCGGGATCTTGAGGCATGTGGCCCTGTTCCTGGCTCGTCACGGCGGAGCAAAGTAGCCATCACGCTCCGTCGTGATGA
>JAYSPO010001506.1:0-1956 GCA_043722015.1 Candidatus Kuenenia sp.
GCTCGCTGCGGCCGCGTGAAGACTATCATACAGCCTTGATGGAATGGAACGGAATGCAGACGATTTTTGTCACCGGAACTGATACAAACGTGGGCAAGACTTATGTTTCATGTCTGCTCATTCGCAAACTGCGGGCGGCTGGCTTGGCAACCGGCGCCTACAAACCAGTTTGCAGCGGGGCCGAATTCGACGACGCTGGCCGGCCTTTCTGGTCTGATATTGAGGCACTGCGGTCGGCTGCCGGAGCAGAACTGCCGCTTGATCTTATTTGTCCACAGCGATTTCTGGCAGCTGTCGCCCCGAACGTTGCCGCAGAAATGCAGGGCCTGACGGTATCCGATGACCTGTTGCTCAATGGATTTTCCGCATGGACAACAAGAGTTGATGCGCTGATTGTAGAAGGTGCTGGCGGCGTTTTCTGTCCACTGTCCGATGAACTCACCGTCCTGGACCTGGCGACGCAGATTCAGGCTCCCGTGATTGTCGTGGCCGCAAATCGCCTGGGAGTCATCAGCCATACGCGACTCACCGTGGATCGACTTCGTCAGAGTGGACTGGATGTCGCCGCCGTGATCCTTAACGAGGCGCAGGTCACGGACTCCGCTGATTTATCGCTCACGACAAACGCCAGACAACTGTCTCATTGGATTCCAAATGTCGCGATCCTGCATATGGCATTTCAAGGTAACGCAATCAGGATTCTGCACTGCGGTCAGGCTCTCACGAATGTACTTCTGAACCGCATCGTTGAAACATCTTGACGGGGCATATTCCACGCGGTCATGTTTGAGAGAATTCGCGAGCGGCATGCGTCAGCTTGCCGGTACAAAAACGAGGTACCGGATGGCTCACGCCACTCCGCTCGCCGGACTCATTTCTGGCCGCGCGGAGTATGCACTGCGGGAAGTCTCGGATGCTGTTGATGATTCAGCAGCGTCTCCAGATGCACTTCGACACAATCCGCAAGGCGATCGACGTTGTAGCCGCCTTCCAGAACACTCACCAGTCTTCCACCGCAGTGCGTGTCCGCCACCTGCAGCACGAGTTCCGTGAGCTTTGAAAAGTCCTCTGTCTCCAGACCAAGTGATCCCACCGGATCATCGGCATGCGCGTCGAAGCCGGCGCTGACGATGATCAGATCGGGTTTGATCGAATCGGCGGCGCGCGTCAGCATGTTCTCAAAGGCAGACAGATAGTCGAGTCGGGAAATCCCAAATTCCAGCGGCAGATTGAACGTTGTGCCCAGACCGGAGCCGTGCCCGGTTTCCGACCTGCGGCCGGTTCCCGGATAGAATGGAAATCGATGAGCAGAGAAAAAACCGACCCGCTCGTCTTCGTAAAAAACATCCTGCGTCCCATTGCCATGATGCACGTCCCAGTCGACAACCAGCACACGATTCAGACCAAGCCTCTGCAATGCCGTTCGCGCGGCTATTGCTGCGTTTCCGAGCAGGCAAAATCCCATCGGGGCGTCAGGGAGCGCATGATGCCCGGGTGGCCGCACCAGGCATAACGCCGTGGAATCGCAGCCACTGATGACTCTTGAAACAGCATCCACCGCCGCGCCTGCCGCCAGAATTGCGATCTCGGCAGACGCGGGGCTCATCACTGTATCGACTTCAATTCGCCCCCCGCCAGCATCTGCAAACTCACGAATGCGATCAAGATGGCATGCCGGATGGACTCTCAGGAGATCATCATCTGCCGCCGCCCCGACAGTCTGCTGTGTGCAGCGTTCGAGCAGACTGGACTGATCAAGTCGGTCGTGAATTGCCCTCAGCCGCTGAGGACTTTCCGGATGCGAACCGGTCTGATGCAACAGAAAGCGATCATCGCGATAAAGCAGAGTCATTCCGCCAGTCCTTTGGCGAACGCATCCTCGGGCAGATCACGCCCCGTCAGTTCACGAAACTGAAGGTTCAACTGAAAGGAAAAGACCGAGGTCGGATCAATGTA
>JAYSPO010001507.1:0-16010 GCA_043722015.1 Candidatus Kuenenia sp.
ACGCCATGCGGCTCTGGATGCGGAACTGAAGAAGCTGAAAGCCAACATTCGAGAAGTAGAGAAGCAGAAAGACGAAATGGTCGCAGCGGCTCGTGCGAAAATCACCGAGGACGAAGCGAAGACGTTGATACTGGAACGATTCCGCAATTTGTTGAATGAACAATTCGACGGCTATCTCCGGCAGTACCAGCGGTCATTCATCGCCGCCGTGGAAAACCTGTGGCAGAAATACGCTGTCACCACAAAGCAGATCCTCGCCGAACGAGACCGTGAAGCCGCTCTACTCGACGCATTTTTGACCGAACTAGGTTACAATCTTTAGTCGGCAAAGTTGGAATTTTCGTTTAACGGCGAGCCGCAGGCGTAGGCGAAATGCGGTACCGACGCCTGCGGCTTGCCGTTAAACGATTCTAGTGACAATCACCGAGCTGGATATGGAGCACACACAATGATCGGGTCTGAACGAATCACCATTGATACGGACGTTTGCCACGGGGAACCGTGCGTCCGGGGTTTGCGATATCCGGTGACGATGATTCTGGACTTACTGGGATCAGGCATGACGGCACAGGATATTTTGGTCGATTATCCTGATCTGGAAGCAGACGATATTCAGGCGTGCATGCAGTTCGCAGCCAGGCTGAGTGACGTGAAATCCTTGGCGAGGACGACAGGGTGAAATTCCTTATCGACGCTCAGTTACCTCGCCGCCTCGCCGTGCATATCCAAAGCCTTGGTCACGACGTGCGGGATAGGCTCGATCCGGCTGCTTGTGTTTCAGCCACGGAGTGGCGGCAGGATGTAGCCACGGGCGTCAGCCCGTGGAACAGGTCGCATAATTGGCGTTCAGTCCCGAAGGGACAACAGGTGTACGTGCTGCGGCGTTCCTGTCGTCCCGTTGGGACTCATCATGTTTCATTATCGCATACCACGGGCTCACGCCCGTGGCTACAACATGCCGTCCCGTTGGGACTGAATCGCAGTTGGAATAAAGGGAACCAGCACTGGCAGAAATACGCTGTCACCACAAAGCAGATCCTCGCAGAACGAGACCGTGAAGCCGCTCAACTTGACGCCTTTTTGAAGGAGTTGGGGTATGAGTGATTTGTCATGGCCAAGTTGTGTTCTGGCCGACGGTATACAACTGATCTCAGGGAGACATATTCAGGCATCTGGTTGCAATACCGATGGATTCGGAATGCCGTATCTGACCGGCCCTGAAGATTTTCCGTTTCGCCACATTCAAGCGACGAAGTTCGTTTCACGCCCCGATGCGGTTTGTGAACCCGGCGACATCTTGTTGGTTGTCAAAGGCTCTGGCACAGGGAAGATGATTCGGGCAGACAAGCAATACTGCATTAGTCGACAATTGATGGCAATTCGTTCGACGATTTGGAGCAACTGTTTCCTTGAACATTTCATTCGGGCGTGTGAGGAGTACTTTGGTTCTGCGGCTTCTGGATTGATCCCCGGCATCTCACGAGTTGACATTCTTGAAACACCGGTCCTTATTCCACCCCTTCCGCAGCAACGCAAAATCGCCCGGATTCTGACGACGCTGGACAACGTGATCACTCAGACCGAAGCCCTGATAGCCAAGTATCAGGCGATCAAACAGGGCCTGATGCACGACCTCTTCACCCGAGGCGTCGATGCCACCGGAAAACTCCGCCCCCCACAATCCGAAGCCCCTGAACTCTTCAAACAATCGGAGCTGGGTTGGATTCCGAAGGAGTGGGAGGTTGTGCGTCTGGCCGATTATCTGGACCGCATTGAACAAGGATGGAGTCCTGACTGTGAATCCGAGCCAGCTTCTGCTGGTGAATGGGGTGTGCTCAAAACTACCGCTGTCGTCTGGGAAGGCTTCAAATGCCACGAGAACAAGCGGCTTCCTCGCCACTTACCACCACTCCCACAGTATGAAGTTCACGTCGATGATGTATTGATGACACGGGGAGGTCCAAATTCACGTGTTGGTGTCGTTGTTCACGTTCAACAGACTACCGACAAATTGATGCTCTCAGACAAAATCTATCGGCTGATTCCAAGGAAGGGACTCATTCCCAGATACTTGGCATTGGCACTTTCGTCAGGAAAAACCCAGACGCATCTTTCCACTTTGAAAACAGGGCTGGCCGAATCGCAAACCAACATCTCACAGGAGATAGTTCGGAGATTATGGGTTGGCCTTCCCCAGCTTTCCGAGCAACACGCAATCTGCAAGATGATCGACGTTGCTGAGTGTGTCGTAGCATCAGAGCGGAGAAGTCTTGAAGCGCTTCGAGTGAACAAAACCGGCCTCATGCAAGACCTGCTCACCGGCAAAGTCCCCGTCAAAGCCGACGAGCCGGAGGAGATCACTCCATGACTCCTGCGAAAACCCACCACGGCGAACGGCTGGGCGTCAGCCCTCCGTGTCGTCATCATCGGCGAGCAGTGCCACGCACACTTCAGTTCACTGTAAATCGAATCAGTGCAGGTTTGTGTTTTGAGTTGTTTCCAACAGCGAGTATCCGTGACTCGCAGCAATGGACACGAAGGGCTGACGCCCAACCGCTCGCCGAATCCGACCAAGGTGCAAGTCCTGCGTTTCAGGCCCAGCGGGCCGATACATCCTCTGCCGGTGGCGTGAGCCACCGGTACGCAACAACCACCAACTCAAAGGCCCAGCGGGCCGACACAATCCAGAGCGACAACATTGTGTGTCGGCCCTTCGGGCCTTTGTCATTGGGTGATACTCAAACCGGGGCCTTACGACCCCGGCAGAGGTTGTGTCGGCCGTCCCGGCCTGAATCGCATTCAAAATTCGGTCACCGATTGGTCTGGACGCTCAGCACATATCTCATGAGTGATCGCACTCGGAGGGCTGACGCCCTGCCGCTCGCCGGAGGGATGTTTGCATCATGACTCCTGCGGAACTTCAATCTAAACTCGACGAACTGAAATCATTGCCTTCCGAAACCGAATGGGTCGAGTTCAAGCTCAACGATCATGGACCCGGCACGTATTCAGAAATCGGTGAGTACCTTTCGGCGATCGCCAATTCTCTGGCGTTGCTGCGAAAGGATCGTGGCTACATCGTCTGGGGAATCGACGACAAGTCGCATGATCTGCATGGCACCGACTTCAAACCACGCCTTGCCAAACACGGAAATGAAGAACTCGAACATTGGCTCACCCGTTCACTTGATCCTCAAATCACTTTTAAGATTCACGAAGGCGATGTGGATGGCAAACACTTTGTGTTGTTCGAGATCGGGCCGGCCACGCACACTCCGATTCGCTTTCATGGCACGGAGTTCATTCGTGTTGGCAGCCTGAAGAAAAAACTGGGTGACTATGCAGAGAAGGAGAGAGAACTATGGAAGGTGCTCAGTCAGTCCGAGGCCGACTGGTCTGCCGTGATCTGTGACGGAGCGGCTCTGAAGGACCTCGACCCCTCTGCCATTGTTTTCGCTCGGCGGGAATTCAAGAAGAAGAACCCCAATCTGTCCGCAGAAGTCGATGGCTGGAGCGACGAAACCTTTCTGAACAAGTCCAAGGTCTGCATCGACGGCAAGGTGACCCGAACTGCCATCATCCTGCTGGGAAAGCCGGAGTCTGATCATTATCTGTCACCGGCAATCGCTCGCATCACATGGATTCTGAAGGGCGAAGATGGCATCGAGAAGGATTATCATCACTTTGGAACCCCGCTGATTCTGGCCGTCAACGATACGTTTGCCCGAATCCGGAATCTGACCTATCGCTACATGCCAAGGGCAAGCCTGTTTCCGGTGGAAGTGACGCAGTACGACTCATGGGTCGTTCGGGAAACGATTCACAACTGCATTGCTCATCAGGATTACACTGCGGCCGGTCGGATCAATGTGATCGAAGAACCCGAACGGCTGCTGTTCACCAACCTTGGCGAATTTCTTCCCGGCAGCGTGGAAGAAGTGATCCGTCGTGATCAGCCCACCGAGCATTATCGAAATGCGTGCCTTGCTGCGGCAATGGTGAATTTCGGTATGATCGACACTGTTGGCAGCGGTATCCGTCGAATGTTCACAACTCAGCGGCAGCGAAATTTCCCAATGCCGGACTACGAGCTGAACGAATCCGGACGTGTCAGGGTTCGGCTGATCGGAAAGGTCATCGACGAGAAGTACACATGGATGCTGGCGGACAGAACGGATCTGGAGTTAATGGACGTGATCGCTCTGGACAAAGTGCAGAAGGGCAAGCCGCTCAGCGATGATGAGTTTCGCAGCCTGAAGTCACAGAAGCTGGTGGAAGGTCGTCGCCCGAATTTGTTCGTGTCGGCTGAGATTGCTGCGGCGACAGACGACAAAGAGGCGTACATCCGAAATCGAGCATTCGACAAGGATCACTACAAGAAAATGATCGTTGCGTATCTGGAGAAATTCGGCGAAGGAACTCGAACGCAGATCGACCGGCTTCTGACAGACAAAATCTCCGATGCGTTGGACGACGATCAGAAAAAGAAGTTCGTAGAGAATTTGCTTCAGGAAATGAAGCGAGAGCGAGCCATTGTTCCAGATGGAGCGACTCGCTGGACGAAGTGGCGTCTCCCTAAACCGGCCACAGAAAGCGAGAATTAGGGACACATTTAGAGATATGAATTAGAGGCAGTTTGACACAAGTCGTTTTGCAGAAGCACTTTGCGTATACCTAAATCCCAAGTTAATTGTTTTGAATTCGCCCTGTTTTAGACATAGAAAAGGCTCCATTGATGTCTGAACGCTCCTTCGTCGAAAAACCCTTCCTTGAGCAGCTTGCGGCTCTGGGATGGAACATTGTCGATCAAGGGCAGGGAGTGCCAGCCGATCCGACTCAGAGCCTGCGGACCAGCTTTCGGGAAATCATTCTGCCGGATGTCTTCCGTGACAGCCTGAACGCCATCAACCAGACCGAACAGGGGCAACCGTGGCTCACAGCAAAACAGATCAACGATCTGAGAGACGAACTGCTGAGCCTGTCTGCCAACAGTCTGGTGGAAGCCAATGAGGCTGTTCTGAAGCTGCTGTATCGGGCACAGGTGGATTCCAACGAAGTCACCGGCGAACAGTATCCGAACGTCAAGCTGATCGACTTTGAACATCCAGAACGAAACCACTTCGTCGCCATCAATCAGTTTCGAGTCGAAACGCCGGGAGCCGGTAAAGGATTCATCATTCCTGACATCGTGCTGTTTGTGAATGGGATCCCGCTGGTCGTCATCGAATGCAAGGATGCCAATGACTTCACAGCGAACCCGATGGCTGAAGCCTTTCAGCAGTTGATGCGGTACAGCAATCAGCGGGAAGAAACCAGGCTGGCCGGATTGCGTGAAGGTGAGCCTCGGCTGTTCTACACGAATCAACTTCTGATCCGCACCTGCGGCGACCGAGCCGACTTCGGAACGATCACTGCCACGGATGAAGAGTTCTTCTTTCCGTGGAAGGACATCTTTCCGGTGAAATATCGCCAGTTCACAGCACCGTTGGGACAAGTTCGTGAACAGGAAACGCTGATTCAGGGAATGCTGCCGAAAGAGACATTGCTCGATCTGATCCGCACATGTTCCGTGTTCATGAATGCAGGGGCAAAGCGAGTCAAAGTGATGGCTCGGTATCAGCAGTATCGAGCCGTCTGCAAGATCATTGACCGGCTGCGAAAAGGCGAGACTGCCGAAGAACGCTCGGGCGTCGTCTGGCATACTCAGGGATCAGGAAAATCGCTGACGATGGTTTTCGTGATCCGCAAGATCCGCATGTGTGACGATTTGAAGGATTACAAGATCTGTCTGATCAACGACCGCACAGATCTGGAAGACCAGCTCGGCGAAACCGCTGAGCTGACCGGCGAGAAAGTCACGTACATCACCAGTTCGGCGGACCTGAAGGAGAAACTGAAGGGGCCGGTATCGAACCTGAACATGGTGATGATCCACAAGTTTCAGGAGAACGCTCGCCGCAATCTGCCCGGATATCTGGACGACATGCTGAGCGACCTGCCTGTGTTCGCTGCGATGGGACTGGTGAACAGTTCTGAGCGTGTCCTGCTGATGATTGACGAAGCTCATCGAACTCAATCCGGTGATTTGGGAGACAATCTGTTCGTCGCTTTCCCGAACGCCCCACGCCTGGCCTATACCGGCACGCCATTAATCATGGTCAAAGGTCAGAAGACGACGGCACAGCGGTTTGGCGACTACATCGACAAGTACAAACTTCAGGACGCTGTAGACGACAAAGCCACCGTCCAGATTCTGTACGAAGGCAAAACCGCCGACACCGCCATCAATGAAAAGTCGAAGTTCGATGAGAAAGTGGATGAGCTGGCTCAGGGCTACGTCACATCTCAGATGCGAAAGGCGGAAAACGTCGAGATCGTGAAGAAGATCGCTCAGCGTGAAAATCGCACGTTTGACGATTTGATGAAGGAACTGTCTGCCGAAGAAGTGGAAGCTTTGAAAAAGAAGTGGGGCACCACGGGCGACATCTTCGAAGCCGAACAGCGAATCGAAGCCATCGCTGCCGACATGGTGCAGCACTACATCGAGAACATTCTGCCAAACGGGTTCAAGGCTCAGGTCGTTTGCAGCACCAAGATGGCCACCGTCACGTACAAGAAGTTCATCGACCAAGCGATTGCCGAACGGCTGGCGGAAGAACAGGCGAAACCGGAGTGGACCGGTGATCCAAAGTTGCTGGCAAGTGAAGATCGCTCGAAGTATCGGAATGAGGAACTTTGTAAGAAGATCGCCTTTCTGAAATCGGCAGTTGTGGTTTCGTCAGAAGGCACCAACGAACGAGCGGTGATCACGGAAGCTCGGAAACATGGTCAGTCCATTGATGCGGTGGAGAACTTCAAGCGGAAGTTCAATTATGACGAACCGGAGAAGGTGAACACCGGCGTAGCGTTCCTGATCGTGTGCGACATGCTGCTGACAGGGTTTGATGCACCGATTGAGCAGGTGATGTACATCGACAAGAAGGTGAAAGATCACAACCTGCTGCAAACCATCGCCCGTGTGAATCGAGTCGCCAAAGGGAAGGCTCGTGGCTACATCGTGGACTACATCGGCCTGACCGATCATCTGAGAGATGCTCTTTCAATCTACGGAGCCGATGACCAGAAAGATCTAAATGAGGGCCTGAAGCTGGTGTCTGATCTGCCTGAACCACTGATGCTGAAAGATGGCTACTTCTGCCTGCGATCCACCAAAGGCTCAGCCCCGGATGCCGATGCCGTGTTCCGTGAGTTCTACCGTGCCAAAGGTGCCGTCAGAATTCCGCCCCGAGTTGCGTATTTTCAGGCGAAGATGGGAGTGAAGTCCAAATCCATCAAGATCATGGACCTCAAACACCGCTGGGCCTCCTGCACCGCCAGCGGCAACCTGAACTTCCACTGGAAGTGCATGATGGCTCCGTTGACAGTCATCGACTACATCGTCGTTCACGAACTAGCCCATTTGATCCACTCGAATCATTCCGCCGCATTCTGGAACGAAGTGGACAAGGTGATACCTGACTTTCAGGAACGAAAATGTTGGTTGAGAGACAACGGGGCGGGGATGGATTTGTGAGCGATGAGACAAAATCCTGATTCTACTGTCGTCTTTTCCAGATGTGAAGATCTCGTATCGTGCGTTGGAGTAACTTTGGTGTCGCCCACTTCATCTGCCTCCATTCTTCTGACTCAAGCTCAGCGAATTGTCACTGCTGACCTACTGCCAGCACTTGCCGACCGCCTTAAACTGGGAGAAAAGAATCAGCGTAAGATTTCATTTACCTCGGAAGAACTGAAGTCCATCCAGCAGAAGGCTGCTGCCTGTCGATGAACCACTCTATTTTCTGATGGTTCAAACTGCTGTTGGGTGATACTTTCCGGTCGGCTTTTCGCTACAATCATCCCCATTGCGTTGCTTGCGATCGATACTTGGGCACAGATCGGATGGCAAATTGAACAACCAAAACCCCGACGATGTGACGGTAGACGCCGAATGCACTTCGAACCCTCTTGAGGCCGGTACGCCCGCTGAGCATCCTCGGCGGATCGGGCGATACCAGATCGAGAGATTACTGGGTAAAGGTGGTTTCGGGCTGGTCTATCTCGCCTACGACGAACAATTGAATCGGCGCGTGGCTGTGAAAGTGCCGCACGCCAAGCTGATTTCGAAACCCGAAGACGCAGAGGCGTATCTGGTTGAGGCTCGGACAGTGGCCAATCTGGATCATCCGGGCATTGTTCCCGTGCATGATGTGGGCAGCACGCAGGACTGCCCCTGCTACGTTGTCTCGAAATACATTGAAGGTTGCGATCTCTCTGCGAAACTCAGGCAGCACCGGCTCACGTATCGAGACGCCGTCGAACTGGTGGCGGCGGTTGCCGAAGCGTTGCACTGTGCCCATAAGCAGGGACTTGTACACCGGGACGTGAAGCCGAGCAATATCCTGATCGGCAAAGACAACAAACCATACGTTGTGGATTTTGGACTCGCACTGCGGGAAGAGAACATCGGCAAGGGACCAAAGTACGCTGGGACACCCGCCTATATGTCGCCCGAACAGGCGCGTGGCGAAGGACACCGGGTCGATGGTCGCAGCGATGTCTTCAGTCTCGGTGTCGTGTTCTATGAACTGCTGGCCGGTCGCCGACCGTTTCGAGGTGACACGCAGGTTGAACTACTGGAGCAGGTGACCAGCTACGAAGCACGTCCGCTGCGGCAATACGACGAGAAGCTCCCGAAGGAACTGGAACGTATCTGCCACAAGGCGATGTCGAAGCGTGCCAGCGAACGGTATTCATCAGCCCACGACATGGCAGAAGACCTGCGCCACTTTCTGCTCGAACACGCCATGGTCCAGAGCGGTGCGTCACCGGGCGGTATTCCTTCAGTCGCTTCCCAGACAAAGGCCTCCGCTATGGCCTCCGCTGCGGCTTCGACGTCCGTGGCTTCGGGTGCGGCGTCCTCCGCCTCGATTCGGCTGGGTTCATCCGATGGCCAGCCCATCAAAATTGTGCCCAGAGGTTTGCGGTCGTTTGACGCCCACGACGCCGACTTCTTTCTGGAACTGCTGCCCGGCCCCAGAGATCGGGAAGGTTTGCCAGACAGCCTGCGGTTTTGGAAGACCCGCATCGAAGAAACCGATCCGGACAACACATTCTCCGTCGGTTTGATCTACGGTCCATCGGGATGCGGCAAATCGTCGCTGGTCAAGGCAGGACTATTGCCACGACTTTCCGAGGATGTCATCGCCGTCTACATCGAAGCCACGCCGGAAGAAACTGAGACTCGCCTCCTGCATGGTTTGCGGAAACGCTGTCCGGCTTCGGGCGACAACCTGAGTCTGAAAGACACACTGGCGGCATTGCGACGAGGCCAGGGCATCCCGAACGGCAGAAAAGTGCTGATTGTGCTGGACCAGTTCGAGCAATGGCTGCACGCAAAAAAGGAAGAGGAAAACACCGACCTGGTACAAGCCTTGCGCCAGTGTGATGCCGGGCGAGTGCAGTGCATCGTGATGGTGCGGGATGACTTTTGGATGGCGGCAACCCGGTTCATGCGGGAGTTGGAGGTTCGCCTGATTGAAGGCCAGAACTCGGCCGCGGTCGATCTTTTTCCAATCCGCCATGCGGAAAAGGTCCTCGCGGCGTTCGGGCGGGCATTTGGAGTCCTGCCAGACAATCTCAGTGATATAAACAACGAACAGAAATCCTTCCTCAAACAATCAGTCGCTGACCTGGCGGAAGAAGGCAAGGTCATCTGCGTTCGCCTCGCGTTGTTTGCCGAGATGATGAAAGGAAAAGCCTGGACGCCGACGACGCTCAAAGAAGTCGGTGGCACGAAGGGTGTGGGGGTCACGTTTCTGGAAGAGACATTCAGTGCCTCTACGTCGCCGCCCGAACATCGCCATCACCAGGCTGCCGCACGCGCGGTCCTCCGAGCCCTGTTGCCAGGTTCCGGCACCGATATCAAGGGCGAAATGAAATCCCGTGACGAACTGCTGGCGGCCTCCGGCTACGCCAACCGACCCAAAGACTTCGAGGATCTGATCCGAATCCTCGACAGCGAGATCCGTCTGATCACACCGACGGATCCGGAAGGCGTTCAATCCATCGATGGCGAGCGGCTGGGCGTCAGCCCTCCGTGTCGTTCTATGCGTTACTACCAACTCGCCCACGACTATCTGGTCCCGTCCCTGCGAGACTGGCTGACTCGAAAACAACGTGAAACTCGCCGCGGTCGCGCGGAATTGAAACTGGCGGAGCGCTCGGCGCTCTGGACTGCGAGTCCCGAAAACCGCTATCTCCCGTCGCTGGCGGAATGGCTCAGCTTTCGCACGATGACAGAATCGAAACACTGGACGGCACCGCAGCGGGCCATGATAGGTCGAGCGGGGCGAGTCCATGGACTGCGAACAGGACTGGCAACAGTGTTGCTCCTGGCCTTGGCCTTTACGGGCTTCAGTATCCGACAGGCGGTCAATGAACGGCAGGAGAAACTGCTGGCGCAAAAGCAGGAAGAGCAGAATCAGGCCGAAGCGATGCGCCTTGTCGAAGGATTACTGGCAGCCGACACGCTTCAGGTCAGCACCAGCCTCACCAGCATGAAAGAGTTCCGTATTTGGGCAGATCCACACCTGCAGCAGGCCTTTAAAGAGTCGGCAGCAGACTCCAATGCCAAACTGCATGCCGGCCTGGCATTGGCAGCGGATGGCCAGACCGTTGACTCCGCAGTGCTGGAATTTCTTCAAGAGCGGCTGCTGACCGTCACTCCGGCGCAGTTTGCACCGGTCCGCCAGTTGCTCGAACCGCACAAGGCAGAACTGATCCCTGCCTACTGGAAACTCGCCACCGACGACCAGCAACCTGCCCCGCGACGATTCCATGCCGCCTGTGCCCTCGCAGAGTTTGATCCCGAAACGCCTTCTGCGAGTCAGGACCAGCAAAGTCGCCCTCACGCTCCGCGTGAGGAGCCTTCCGGGCAGAGCGCTGGGGCTCGATGGAACGATGCAATTTTCACACGCTTCGTCGCCGAGCAACTGGTCACCGTCAGCCCGGAATACATCGGCGAATATGAAGATCTGTTGCGCCCGATTGCGCCACAGCTGATACCCGCACTGACAGAGATTTTCAAGGATTCGTCGCACAGCGAACTGGCCCGATCTCTGGCAGTATCGACGCTGGCGGATTTTGCGAAGGACGACCCTGAGCGACTGGCTGAACTCATTCTTACGGCAGATGTCGCCACACATTCGAAACTGTTTCTGATCCTGCAGCGGCACCAGCAAGCCGCTGTGGCGAATCTGGAATCTGTGTTGGCGCGCACTCTGGAATCCAAATGGGCCGACGAACCGCTGGATGCAGCCTGGAATCAGCCATCCCCCGCTGCTCGTGCACAGGTCGAGTCGGCACATGGCCTGATCGCTGACCGCTTCGCATTCTGCCAGGACATGCCGCTGCCGCAGTTTCTCGAAGTCACCGAAGCCCTTCGCACCAGCGGCTACCGCCCGACCAGAGTCCGCCCCTGGCAAACCATTCCCGCCCGACCCCTTCTCTCTCTCGAGGGCGAGAAGGTGGCCGACAGGCCGGCTGAAGGAGTGCCGGATGCGTCGTCATCGTCCGCGCCGACGCTCATCGCTGCCATCTGGACCAGAGACCATCAACGCTGGGAGCTCCAAAACGGACTTGCCAGAACCAACCTGCCAGCCGCCGATGCCCCCGCTGCCAAAGACGGCATGCTGCTTACGGACGTTGGCGTCCTGTCGGAAAATCTGTCGTCGCCATTCATTGCTCTGTGGAGCGATCCTTTATCTCCGGAGGAACAGCGTCGCGTGCTGCTCGATGTGACTGACGCCGAGTTCACGCTCGCTCAAACCGAACTCACAAAACAAGGCTTCGGCTCACAATGTACGATGACCGTTCGTGTGGACGCACATGGTCGACGACGTTACACAGGGATCTGGTCCAACCAGGGAGCTCCCTCAGAATTTCGTCCTGCCTACGCTGGATTTGAACTGGTGAAAGAACCACAGTGGGATGTCGCGGTCGCTCCAGCGGGCAGTCCGGCGAATCCGCTGGAGAAGATTGAACAGAATCTGGCCCGGATCGAAGCGATGCCTGCCGAGAAACTGGACGACCTGAAGATTCGTGAGACACGAGCCCAGTCCCATTTTCTGCTTGGCAACCTGGAACCAGCGCTGGCTGATTTCGACTACCTGATCAGCAAGGACAGCGCCACTGTCTCCGTCCAGAGTTATCGTACGCGGACTCTCGCGCGCATGGGACACCGGGAAGAAGCAATGGAGGCACTCGCGAAATACCTGTCCGTGGATACCACGGAGCGTGCCAGAAGCTACGTGCAGATTCAGGTGTCTGCCTGGCTGGGAGATTTTGAGCAGGCGTCCGCACAACTGGAATCGGCGGCCACGACATTCGGTCAAAGTGCCGAAGACTTGTATCACGTCGCCTGTGCGGCGGCGTTGGCATCGCAAGCGGCTGCCGGTCAGGATGCCGCTCAGGCTGAAAAGTTTGCCGACAGGGCCGTCGAACTGCTGCAGCAGACTGTCGCACTGGGGTACGGAAAATTTGCACATTTGAAAGCCGATGCCGACCTGGCCAGTCTTTATGCAGATCCCGGATTTCTGGCCTGGCTCAACGAACTGGAACCACCTGCGAACTACTCCGCCGTGTGGCGAGCCGATTCGGACTTTGAGTCGATACTGCTGGGGGCTGTCCCGATGGAGAGTGTGCTCGACCGGATCAAACCACTGATCGCCGCCGGTTACCGCCCAGCTGCAATCGCGATCGCCCCCACTGTGGCCAGCACGCCGAATGAGGTTTCTGCCGCCGAACTTTCCACGCGCACCCGCGGTGTCGCTCATGTCATTCTGCACCGCCCGATCATCCTTGACGCTGAAAGGGAGCAACTCGCCCTCCAACAAGCCGCTGCGGCCATCACGCTGCTCCACTTGAACGCCGCTGACAATGTCTGGCCCTTGTTTCAGGATCAGCCCGACCCGCGACTTCGCAGCTACGTACTACATCGACTGGCTGCGTATGGTGTTGATCGACAGTCGTTGATCACGCAGTTACAGAACGAATCCGACGCCTCACGTCAGCGATCCCTGATCCTTGGCCTCGGTGAATTCGCCAGGGCCGGACTCCTGTCACCTGAACAGCAGGCCGTCATGATCGCCGACCTTACAAAGCGCTATGCGGACGATCCGGAACCTGGCATCCACGGGGCGGCGGAATGGACACTACGGCAATTGGGCGCAGAAGCCGCGATCGCCGAAGTGCGCGCCGCTTACTCCACCGGAACGGTCATCGGTGAACGCCGCTGGTATCTGACGAAGACGGGATCGAAATCCCCGGCAACATCCGGCATAACTTTTTCGATCATGCAGCCGGAGAAAGAATTCCTGATGGGTGCGCCGGTCACAGAGACAGAACGAACTCAGGGTCCGACCGGCAAACTTGAAACCCGCCACCGCCGTCGCGTCGGGCACCGGTATGCAATCGGCACACATGAGATCACGGTAGCCCAGTTCAGCGCTTTTCACAGCAATCACCCGTTTGAACGATCCTATGCCCGCGAAGAGGATGCACCGGCCAACATGATCCTCTGGTACGACGCTGCCGCATATTGCAACTGGCTCAGCAGGGAAGAAGGCCTCCCGCGCGAGCAGTGGTGTTACGACCCGGATCAGCCTTTTGCGGAAGGGATGACGCTCGTTCCGGATTACCTGCAGCGAACAGGCTATCGACTGCCCTCGGAAGCAGAATGGGAATATGCCTGCCGCGCCGGCACAACGACAGCCCGCTACTTTGGTCAGACGGAAACTCTGCTCGGTGACTACGCATGGTATACGAAATCCTCAGGCGACAAATGGATGCTGCCTGTAGGCACACTGAGACCGAACGGAGCAGGTTTGTTCGACATGCAGGGTAATGTGAATGAGTGGTGTCAGGACAAGGCAGCACAGTACGATACAGAGCACGAGTGGATCGAAGACGAAGAGCAAAGCGGCCGACTGATCAATGCGAACGCCCGTGTGCTGCGGGGCGGCTCTTTCAACTTTCGAGCGTCGGAGGTGCGTTCTGCCAAACGGCTCACCTTCCAGCCCGACATCCGCGTCAGCTACTATGGTTTCCGCGTGGCAAGGACCTTACTCCCTGTCGCCTCTTCCGAAGGAAAATAAGATCCTGCGAATTGACATGTTTCATGTTACGAAATCTCAAAGAACCAGGCACCTCGGCTGAAATCGTTTGGCATAATACGTTTAACCGCGTGGGCAACGCCCCGCATTTCAAATTTCAAATCTCGCATTTCAAATCTCGCATTTCAAATCTCAAATCTCAAATAGAACAATCGCGGCCCGATGGGCACGCGGTTAAACGGAGGAACTTCTGCACTGGTGCTTACGGTTGAAAAGTTGCGCAAAATGCGAAGTTATTGAAAAGAAAGGATCTAAGCAGAACACTGCGCTGCACGGTAGCAATTGTCAGCTTTCAATAATCGGATGAATGACTTCACCCTTCACGTCGGTCAGACGGAAGTCGCGGCCAGCATAGCGGTAGGTCATGCGCTGATGATCGTAGCCCATCAGGTGCAGGATCGTGGCGTGCAGGTCGTGTGCTGAGACTGGATTTTCGACCGCTTTGAAACCGAAATCATCGGTTGCTCCATAGACGGTGCCTTTTTTGATTCCACCACCTGCCATCCAGAGTGAATAGCCCCAATGGTTGTGATCGCGTCCCTGGCTGGCTCCGGAACCGTCCTGGCCCATCTCGACTGACGGAGTCCGCCCGAATTCCCCGGTGCATAGAATCAGCGTCTCATCCAGCAGCCCGCGCTGTTTCAGATCGATGATCAGTGCGGCCAGTCCCGAATCGCACTCGTTTGCCCGTGTGCGATGTTCCTCCCTGATGTTTGAATGGCTGTCCCATGGCTGCATATCGCCGTGCCATGTCTGGACGAACCGCACACCGCGTTCGATCAGTCGTCGTGCCATCAGTAACTGGCGGTTCTGAGGTCCGTCACCGTACAGCTTCTGAATGTGCTCCGGCTCCTGTGAGATATCAAAGGCATCACTCGCTTCGGTCTGCATGCGAAACGCCAGTTCAAACGATTTGATGCGTGATTCAATGATCGCTTCGCCTGGCCGATCTTCAAGATGCTGAGCATTCAGCTGCTGCAGGAATTCGAATTGCTTTGACTGCTCGCTCGAAGAAACGCGTTGATTCTGCAGGAAGTCGATCAGGCGTGTTGGATCCGGGTTAGATGTATCGACGCGAGTTCCCTGGTACGCACCGGGAAGAAACGCCGATCGCCAGTTGCCAGCTCCACCGACCGGCATGCCACCGGGACACAGCGCCACAAAAGCCGGAAGGTTTTCGTTGATCGATCCCATGCCCCAGGTGAGCCACGAGCCCAGACTCGGCCGCACGAGTCGCTGATCGCCAGTGTTCATCAGCATCAGCGACATTTCGTGACTGGGGAGTTCGGCGTACATCGACCGAATGACGGTCATTTCATCGACGCACTGCGAAAGATGCGGAAAGATTTCGCTGATCTCAATGCCGCTATGGCCATGCTTTTCGAACTTGAACGGGCTTGGCAATGCCACGCCCGTCTTTCGTTCGGTTTGCAGGTTCTCAAAGGGAAGCATCTTACCAGCCAGACGAGTCAGCTCGGGCTTCGGATCGAATGTATCTACCTGAGAAACTCCGCCGTTCAGAAACACATGAATGATGTGTTTGGCTCGACCTGGGAAATGCGTGCGCATGGCTCCGCCAGACTCTTCGGCCGACGCCGTATTTCCCAGCAGATTGGCCAGCGCGAGGCCGCCAAATCCCATGCCGCAGGTTTGCATCCAGTGACGTCGTGTTGAGTTGATCATGTCGAATTCCTTATCGTAGGCCGGACCAAGCGCAGCGCAGTTCCGGCGAGCGGGGGATGTGAATCCCATGATGTCACTTTATCACTGAAACTCAATCAGGGGATTCACATCCCC
>JAYSPO010001508.1:0-9062 GCA_043722015.1 Candidatus Kuenenia sp.
CGTTTCACGTCGTGCTGCGAGGTTGCCCCCGATGGCAATTTCACGCTGACGGATTTGTCCAGATCCAGCAGACTGTCGCTCAACAGAATCGTGATCGCCTTCGCATCACAATGTTCGATGGAGATTTCGTTGTCTTTCACTGACGCCGTAATGCGATCTCCTGCTGCGGCCGATTCTTGCGGAACCTGCAGCCAGTAAAACCGCTCGTGCCGCACGTCATCCTGAACCCATACGATTCGATCTGGCCAGACATTGCGGGTGAAGCCTGCCATCCACGGAACCGCGACGGCATCTTCCAGATTCATCCAGTGGCCGCGATCTTTATGCAGCGAGACTTCGTGGACGTAACCATTTTTTTCGCCAGCCTGAAGTTCATCAAGAAGTTTACCCCATTCTTCTGCTTTGGCATTTCGATTGTAAGCACCATCGTTGGCTCCCATGTGAATCGTGAATCCGATATTCCGCAATCCTTCCGGTCGTGATTCATTCGGATGCCCGGCCATCATGGCTGCGGCTGCCAGGCGGTCAGCCATCCGCGGTGCCAACTGATAGACACCATCACCGCCTGCAGAATAGCCCATAATGTAGACGCGGTCCGGATTCACATTTTCAAACAGGATCATCTCTGTGATCAGACGCTCAAAGAAAGTATCGATATGCGACTGATGCCAAAGGTCCCAGGTATCCGTTGCGGCACGCGGCACCAGATAGACGCCTTCCTCCGGTTGATACAGCCGCTGCTGATTTTTGTACTGCTGATCATTGACGGCTGCCGGAGCTCCGCCGCCACCGTGCATGGAAATAAACAGGCTGCGTCCTGCTGCCGGTGCATCGCCGAAGACTTTGTACCAGAACGGCATCTTCAATTCGTCGATGACTATCTCGCGGCTTTCGAATTCCGCCTGCCATGTTTGCTTCAGAAATTGCGTCCGTGCGGTCCACAATACCGCAGTCGCCACATGCGCCTCATCGGCTGTCAGTGGTGTCGCGGAAAATGCCTGGGAATTCAATGCTGACAAGTTTTCGTCGTTCAGGTCATGATCCTTGATCCATGACCTGAGCAGTTCGATCGTCGGGCTACCCGCATTTTCGTCAGCCGTTGCAATGTCAGCGCTCAACGCGGACATCATCACAGACGTCAGGAATAAGAAGAATGGTGGAAGACAGCGCATGGAAGATCTCTCAAAGATTGCCGTTGATGGAAAGCTGACACTATACTCGGAGAGATCCCTGACTCACAGGGATGGCATGATTTTTGGAACGTCTGACTGGTCTTTGCACCAGTATTCGTCGCAAGCCCACCGGATTTTGGCAAGGGTGGGCTGCCGCGGCTGGTCGCCGCTGGTCCCACTCTGCCAGCTCGACTATAGTTCCGCACGGTGAGGCACGCCGCAGAACGCGAGGCATCGCCTGAGCCCACTGTTTTTCCCACATCATGAAAAATTCTCAATGACCGTCCGAACTCGATTTGCTCCCAGCCCCACTGGTTACATGCACATTGGCGGGATGCGCACGGCGCTGTTCAACTGGCTCTGGGCGCGCCATAACAACGGTCAGTTTATTCTGCGAATCGACGACACCGATGAACAGCGAAACAGGGATGAAGCGCTGGGGCCGATTCTGGATGCGTTTCGCTGGCTGGGTCTCGACTGGGACGAAGGCCCGGAAGTCGGTGGCCCCCATGGTCCGTACTTTCAGTCACAGCGGCGACATCTGTACGATGCGGCTCTTGCCAGACTGCTGGAATCCGGCAGTGCCTATCGCGACTTTGAGTTGCCAGCAGATACACAGGCTCAGCGCGAAGCAGCGGAGAAGGAAAAACGCGTCTATATCAGCAGCCGCGCGTCACTCGGATTGACAGAAGATCAGGTGGCGAAGTTCCTCGCCGACGGTCAACCATGCGTCGTGCGACTACTGATTCCCCGCACCGACAAGGTCGTAATGGACGACCACATTCGCGGCACAGTGGAATTCGACTGCAGTCTGATGCCGGACCCCGTCATCGCCCGAAACGACGGATCGCCACTCTACAACTTCGCCACTGTCGTGGATGATGCTGAGTTGGAAATCACCCACGTTGTTCGCGCGGAAGAACATCTTTCGAACACGCCGATCCAGATTCTGCTGCACCGCGCGCTGGGCAACAAAACACCGGAATGGGCGCATGTACCTTACGTCGCAGCTCCCGGCAGCAAGGAAAAAATGAGCAAGCGCAAGATCGATAAATATCGCACGAATCCGCAGTTTCAAAAACTGTTCGAACTGGGTGATCAGGTGCTGAGTCGCATCGGCATCGATCCAAAGTCGAATGAACTGTCACCGGTCATGGTCGCGTATTATCGACAGGTGGGATTTCTGCCGGCCGGCGTCCTGAATGCACTTGTGCGACTGGGTTGGTCACTCGACGATCAGACGGAGTTTCTGTCGCTTGCTGAAATGAAACAGAAATTTACGCTGGATCGAGTCATCAGGAGCGCTGCGGGGCTGGATCCGGACAAGCTGCTGAGTTTTCAGTCGCATTGGATGAGCGAACTGCCAGCGAAGGAGAAGCTCTGCGGCTGTTTGCGGATGTTGAAACAGGCCAGGCTGATTGACGATGAAGACGACCAGGAGACGCAGGCAAAGGTCGCTCGGATCATTGAATTGGCCGCTGACCGTCTGCGTGTCTTCGGAGACATCTTTCAGTTGGATGAATTCTTCGTGGCTGACGAGGAACTCAGGATCGACGACAAGAATTTCCAGAAGCGCGTGGTGAAGCCTGAAAACGCCGTGATCCTGCTGCATGATCTGCGGCGTCGGCTGAACGACACAGACAATTTTACGGCTGAGCCTCTGCACGAACTCCTGCAGTCTTTTGCGGTCGGGAAACAAGTCAAAGTCGGCGATATTTTTCCGGCCCTGCGACTGTGCGTCACCGGCAAGGCTCAGGGCGCAGACTTATTTCAATCTCTCGAACTACTTGGAAAGGACTGCGTGCTCCGCCGACTTGATCGGGCCATCGGTCAGGCAGAATCGCAGCGCATGCCATAGTGCTCCGTCATTCGTGTTTTGATGTGTGCCACTGGCTCTGCCAGTGCTTCCTGGCAATTGGGGAGCACTGGCAAAGCCAGTGGCACACAACCCATTGATGAATTCCTGACAAAGCGCAAGTATGTCATAGTAGTATGCGCGGCCACTTTTTGAGCCTGGCACGGTTAACAGCCAGTCCGGATCACATTACGATTCGAACGATCCAGTTTGATTCCATGGCATTTGACGGAAAGCCAACTTATGCCGATCGAAATTCGTTGCCAGTGTGGAAAGAAGCTGAAAGCGCCGGACAAGCTCGCCGGACGCACGGTCAATTGCCCCGGCTGCAACGCGCAGATTCAGGTGCCAGCGCTCGCTACACCGGACGATGATGACTACGAAGACGATGTGCCTCAAATGCCATTGCCGTTACCCTCGAAGTCCGCGTTTGGATCGCCGCCGCAATTTTCGGCACCGCGAGGCAACCAGCAACCCCCGCAGGATGATCAACGCTATTCGCTCCGGGAATTTGTGGACGAGACGGGACAGAAAGATCACGGTCAGGGTTTCTTTGAACTCGAGAGTCCCTACATGCTGGAGGTGAATCTCAACGGCATGGTCTGGACGAAAATGGGATCGATGATTGCCTACGTCGGCAACATCAAATTTGTGCGCGAAGGGATTCTGGAGAAAGGTTTCGGAAAGATGCTCAAGAAGGCTGTCACTGGTGAAGGCACCAGGCTGACGAAAGCCGAAGGACAGGGGCGTCTGTATCTGGCGGATTCGGGCAAACGGATCAGTATTCTGAATCTGAACAACGAATCGATCTTCGTGAATGGCAATGACTTGCTGGCTTTGGAAAAAAACATCGAATGGGACATCAAGATGATGTACAGCATTGCCGGGATGATGGCGGGCGGGCTGTTCAATGTGAAACTCACGGGCACCGGTATGATCGCCATCACATCGCATTTCCAGCCGATGACACTTCGCGTCACACCCGATCAACCCGTCACGACAGACCCGAACGCCACGATTGCCTGGTCCGGAAACCTGATACCGGAATTCAGAAAGGATATTTCGCTCAAAACATTTTTCGGGCGCGGCAGCGGTGAATCGATCCAGATGCAATTCCGAGGCAACGGCTTCGTTGTCGTGCAGCCCTACGAAGAAGTTTACTTCCAGGCGAAGTAGTCGATATCGCCTGCGCCGGGCAGTATCAACTTGACTCCGGATTCGGCGACAAGGCCTGAAGTCAGTGACTGCCAGCGGCGGGGCGATCCTGCAACACAAGTCTCACCGTCGCTTCACTCACGACCTGCACATCGTCGTCCATCAGGCCGATCGCTCGGAATCGTAGTGGAACGGATGAATCCCGGGTCATTGATCGGTCAATCTGGATTGTCATGCCTGCGGTGGTTTCTCCGGCACCGAGGGTGACGGCCTCGGCGGAAATTCCCAGGACAGGATCGAGCAGCTGGATCTGCATGGGTCCTGTGAAATTGGGCGTGCGATCCAGCACGAGAGAGCACATGATCCTGTTGTCAGAACTTGCCACAAGTTCCGGCTCAGGGCTTCGCAGCTTGACCACGGTCGGCAATGTTCGAATCATGCAGCGCATCGTGGAAACGACAAGCATTGTCTGTTTCTGGCCGAATTTATCGACGAATGCCACATGCCCCTGCGCGTACACATTGGAGTGAGCCTGGACATTGATATGCATCGTCTCCGGAAGATAAAGCGGCAGCATGAACTGCGACTGCTCCGGAGCGATCGTGGTTTCCGGAATCTCGATTCCATCCAGATCCTTGATCTGCCGATCAGCTACCTCCAGATGAATCGGCTGATCGAAACCGTTCAATCGTTCGACTTCCATCAGGTACGGATAGACCGTGCCGCGATGGGCATACTGATAGGCTTCATTGCAATACAGTCGGAAGACCGGCTTGTGGACGACCGTCAGCTGCACATGATCCACATCGGAGGACTCGAGGCCGACTCCATCCGGATCATGTCCCAGATGCAATGCCCGGACAGGACGTTCTATGATCGCTCCGGAGATCTCTGCTTTCCCTCTGATCCGCAGCGTGACATCAAAGGAGCGAGCTTCCTCTGTGGCGACGAAGGCCAGCTTTGCCGATGTCTGACCGGCAGCGATCTGTTGTCCTTCCATGTTCACACCTTCCGGGAGTCCATCGGCAATAATTTCGATCGGCCCGGTGTAGCCACCGAGGCGTTCGATCACCACATCAAGTTCGGCCCGCGCGCCCTGAACTACGTTGATCACATCCGTTTTCGTCGATAACAGAAAGTCGGGGACCGCCTCTTGCACAGTCAGCCGGTAAATGAAATCCGGCCCGCCTCGAATTCCGTGTTGCAGATCCCGTACCCGCAGCCACCACTCGCCGTCTGAAGGTGGTTGCCATTGCATCCGTGAGGTGCCACCGACCGCCTGGACGCCGTTGACCGACGACACAACATTCCCCTGTGCATCAACCAGTGCGACAACAGGCAGCGCCGAAGACCAGCCCGGCTGCGCGAAGCATTCGATCGAGAGCGTTGTCCCGGCGCGACACGCAAGGCGATACCAGTCTTCATCGGTCGAAGTCTCCAGCTGGCCATTCATGATCTGCGGCAAGCTGAGGTCACCAGCCGATTCGCGAAAGTCGTTGTTCACGGTCTCAATGGCCTCATGCAGATCTGCAGCCTGGAGTGGAACGGCATCTCCGCTGTTGCCAGGATGGACCCAGAACAGCCCTTTGGCCGGTGGGAAACTCACAGTTTGCGAGAGTGCCTCGAATTGCCCGTCGCCAGTCAATGAGAAGAAATTAATTGTTTCAGTCGTCCCCGCCTGACCTCCAGCCGGGTATGCAAAGCGCAGAAACGGCGTTGTCGATACAGTGACGCGGTACACGAAGGCCGGGCCACCGCGAAACGTAACGCTGGAAATCATCAGCTGATATTCGCCGGTGACATCGGCCCGAAATGCGAGCACTGGATCTGCCCCGACACGGAGTTCCTGAGCAGCAATCCGATGGCCCGTCGGGTCGTAGATCTGGACGACCGGATCCAGTGCAGATCCCAGTCGGGCTGCGACCATATCAACCTTGACCACATCGCCGACGTTGGCAGGGAATCGGTAATAATCCAGATCGCATTCGCCGGCAATCTGGCCATTGATCGTGACGGGCAGTTCGACCTGCTCGGCCCTTTCCGGTTCCGAGTTGGATTCGCTCTCGATAAACTCGGGCAGGTCGCCAACGATGAACGGACGACCTCCGGTTCCGCCGCGGGCACAGCTCAGCCGCCAAAGTCCGGGGCTCAGGGGCGCATCAGCCGCGATTGTGATGTGCGATTTCCATTCTGTCGGATGAGTCACTGGCTGCTCACTCGGTTTTCGCCGAGGAGAAGGGGCGTAGTTTCCCGACACGCGCTCTCCCAGCTCAGACGGGGCAACCAGACCTTCTCCCCAAATGCGAAAGCGTGTGCCTGGCGGGATGCACTCTCCGCCGACCTGCACATTGACCTCGGTGCCTCGTCGGCCGCCAGCCGGAAAAATGTGCGTGCTGGAAGGATCCGTGGGGACCTGCTGAGCGCACGCGACAGCTGGTGCAAGGACGCTGGCGAGCAGGAAGGCGATGGTTCGCATTCTGCGGGATAAGTGCGGCAAGTCGCACTGGTGATCAGGTTTTCTTCGCATCACGGTTTACCTCAAGCTGGCTGCTACAGCAGGCGTGCAAAATTTAGTAACCGTTCACGCCTCAGAACGAAACCTGCGCAAGCAACCACAGATAAGTACGAATCTACCCAGCGCGGGCTTCGCCCGCAACCCAAAGTAGCCATCACGCTCCGTCGTGATGAGCATTTGTCAGTCGACATTCATCAACCGAGACAGTATTCCACGACCAGCCCCGTTTCATGGCCTGAAGGACAATCAGCGCGGGCACTCGATTCATGTGGCCCAGTTCAATGCTCGTCACGGCGGAGCGTGACGGCTACTTTCCGATTCTACCCTCACCGAGTCCGAACCCTGGTGAGAACAAAGTTTCTGACTCTCCCGGATTCTATGTGCAGCTCCCAACTGGTTTTGAAGCGAAAATCGAGTGTGGAAGAATGCATCGTTTAACGGCGAGCCGCAGGCGTAGGCGGCAGAGAATTCGCCTGCGCCTACGCCTGCGCCTACGCCTGCGCCTACGCCTGCGCCTACGCCTGCGCCTACGCCTGCGGCTCGCCGTTGGACGAAACGAGTTCCGTCCTCGCGGAACGCTCGGCCAGCACGTATTCAACCGGACCCTTAGGAATGAGACAGAAATAACTGGGGCACGATTCCATTGTGCCGGGCACTTTAACAACGTGCTCCACGTCCGAAAGACGACAGTTATTTCTGCGGCGGTCCTTAGTTCAGAATCCACCATAGAATGACGCCGAGCAGGATCAGAGCGGTAAAGATGACCCAGCGAGGTTGTGATGAGGTTTTGCGGAATTCGCGGGACGGGATTTCGCCGCAACGCGGGCATTGGTAGACGATTTCCAGCATTTCGAAGCCGCAGTTGGAACACAAAATTGTCGGTTCATGGTCATCGTCGAACGATTCATCGAGTTCCGAGTAGACGTCGTCGTCATCCTGGAATTCGTCGTCGGAGTCATTATTGAAGCGTGGCATAGCTCAATCTGTTTTCACCGAACAGGTTCCAATTGAATGTGGCCGCAGCATGGAACAGGTCCGCAACGCAGCAACCGAGCCGATCAGGCCCACCAGGCAATCAGAAGTGGCGTGTGACAGCGTTTGCCATTGTACTGATGTGGGCTTCGGGCTCAATGATCGAAATCTGAAGTTTTGCGCCGGCATCGGATTCGATCACCAGCGACCCGATGTCTTCTGAACATTCGAAGCACCGGAAGGCCGTGCCGAGCACCGAGAATTGCGATTGATTGCCAGTTGCCGGGAGTACGTCACAACGCAGCGCCCTTTGTTCGCAGGACGTCGTTGTCTGTGATATTGGCGATGTTGGCGATGTTGGCGATGTTGGCCGAGCGGACAGCGTTGCCATCGACAGCGTCCAGTCTTGAAACACGTCGGCGAATGGTGCCTGGGCAAGATCTTCAATTCGACGATCGAATGCCGTTTGCGAACGCACGAACTGCTGCAGAGTCTCCGAGTTTGAAAACCAGCGGGCCAGAAACAATGTCGCGGCTCCGCGACTTCCGCCACGACGTTCCTCCAGATTCAGGACATCCTCAGCCGCCACGATTGGACTGCCAGCCGGATTCGCAAAAAAGTCATCCATCCTGCGCTGGAAGTTCTGGGACACTCCCGCAGCACGAACGTCTGTGTCGCGGCATTGCAATTCCACGAAATGGGCGACCGCTTCATTGAGCCACGCCGGAACCCGCGATCCTGTGCATGCCAGGGCGGAGTTTGTTGGATCAGCAGTGTTCATCGAATCGTCAGGACGAAGGGAGCAGACCGCCGCATGGGTTGCTTCATGAGTCAACAACGCGGCCAATTCGTCGGTCGGTAGCTCGAAAATCTTCGGGTCAATGTAAACAATATCGCCGCAGAAGTCTGCATCGCTTCGAAAGTCACTCTCACGAATACAACCGTGGATCGGAGACCTGCCGGACGAATGCCGCCCGCGCCGATCAAGATCTGTGACGACGATGGACAGTTTCTGATCGTGGTCAACGTCACGGATCGTCCCGACCCAGGCATCCACAATTGGAAGAGCTCGAGATTCGGCAGCGGACGTCAGAGATTCTGACCAGACGGTGAATTGTCGGCCACTCATGGATTGCAGCAGACGTTGATCGACATAGACGCGGACTCGCGGACTTTCGCCGCTGAGCCGACATTCGGCAGTTTCATGCACAGTTCCGGTATCGACAAAATGCGGCGTCAGAAAGATGCGAGCGGGCGATTCGTCTGAGCCGTCGCCGCAACCCACACCAACGGGAAGTCCGGCTTTCGACTGTCCGGGATTCGCTTGTAGTCCCGGCTTTAGTGCTTTGTCAAATCTTGATCTTCGGGTGGCCGGGGTTGGAGGGCGATAGCC
>JAYSPO010001509.1:0-9992 GCA_043722015.1 Candidatus Kuenenia sp.
GCCATCCCGTTTCGAGTCAAGCAGCTCATGTTTCGGTTGTGGCGCCAGCAATTGACGAAAGCAGTACCACCATATGGAGTTGAACTGCCTGAATCGTTGCCGCGGCGAGCCAATGATGAACCTGATCTCTTGCTCGATGCAGTTAAATACGTGGAAGATCCAGTAGATGAACAATTGATGGATTTGGTTCAGCGCGGATTCGGCAAAGAGGAACTCTGCAGCCGCCTGGGTGTCTCCCCCCGATTCTTGGCTAAGTGGTTTGAGCAGAAGCGAACTCAACTACGCATGTATTCTCCTTCGGCACACTGAATATATCTGTGGGGCGTTCCATCACAACAAGGATTGAAACATTGTTATGCGTGTTTCAAACCGCCCCACACTTTTGAGTTATGCAGATTCGGGCAGTATCTATGTTACAGCATATAGAACAATGTATCGTCAATTTCGAAGTATCTCAGGCCGTCAGTCTCGAAGACGCACGCCGACTACGAGGGGCAATTTCTCAGGTGATGCAACGACCCGAATTTCACAATCATCTCGGCCAGAAGCTGAGTTACATCGAACCGCTTATTCGTTATGAGACGTCATCAGGGCGATTGAGTGCCGTGGGAATTTGCAATGGCGCGATGTTGCTGAAGGAGTTGCCGCGCTTTCAATCCCTACGTCTCGGCCAGACCGACGTGGATGTACATCGCCAAACAGCCACGCCTTCTCGTGTCGAAGTTGGTGCGGTTGAAAAGAGCATTCGATACCGATTTGTTAGCGAATGCCTGCTGCTAAATCAGGAGAATCACGATCGCTGGCGTCGAATGCATCATTCGGAAAAGTCGGAACTGATGCAGCGAATCGTCATTGGCAATATTTTGAGTTTCGCCAAAGGAATCGGCATGTCAGTAACCGCCAGGCTCGAGGCGGAATGTGAGTTGGTGCCTGTTGGATTCCGAACGCTAAAACCGGGAGTTCGGTTGCTCGGATTTACAGGGGAGTTCGCGGTGAATTTCAAGCTGCCGCCCATGTGGGGACTCGGAAAGAGCACATCGCGTGGATTCGGTACGGTTCAGCAGTTGGAGGTAGGAACGTGAAGAAGGCGGCAAAGCGTGCAGCAAGCAAGGATATCGAACTTAACTTTCGACGAACGGGAATTCCGTGGATCGACGCGGGAACTGCTGGTCTCTTTCGAGTACTCACCGGCAAGACATCCTATCTGGTTGACAGTTTGACAAAGGAAAAACTTCAGGCGGCAAGTGCTGACGTGTTGGTGCAGTTTTCGGACGAAGGTGATCTGAGATTGGTCGGCTCAAAGGATCAATTGCAGCAATTGCTGGAGTTGGCTTACGAAGATTTGACTGATTGCTATTTTAACGTTTCGTCCGACAAACAAAGAGCAGACCGTAAAGCCTACAACTTCTATTTCGTGACCGACGAAGAACGGTTCCAGGACTTTCCCAAGAGCCGAGCCGCTGGCCCCGCACTTCTGCTGTTCGATAAGGCATCGCGACCAACTGGTACACAGAAGAAATGGGGTACAGATCATGAATCCGGAAAGGAGAAACCTGGCATTCTTCCCGAAGGAATGGAGGGTCATCAGGGTACGCTGGATCTCTTCATCGAGGAATATGGCCTTAAACCGGGACCTCCGGCCGGCTTATTGATCGATGGCCCAAACAAGGTGCAGCCCAAGATCAAGATTCGCGTGGGAGTGAAGGAGCAACCGTGCGATTTTCTTACGGGCCACGACGCAGGAGGCCTGGATGTCGGAAAGGCGACAGCCTTCCCATTATTAGGTGGTAGTCGATCTTTTGCGTCGAATACCGCTGACGAACCGCGCATTGGCTGGCAGATGGATTACGTGGGCAAGTTCACCCCCGCAGTCACATTTTTCTACATGCAGAACGATGATATGTACCTGTTCTTTCCACAATCGTCAGCACTTAGCCGCATTGTGGATGTATCAGAAGAGCTGATTGATATGCGGCAGGTTCAGGCCAACTTCTTCAAGAACTTTGAGTTGCAACTGGGCGGCTACTTCTCAGAGCGTTCGGAAATTCTCTTTGCTTTCCTTCACGCAGTCTTTCGACACTTCTCGGGATATCGGCCAATTGAACCTGTCGCAACATCGGACGACGATACAGACGACGAACTCGTCTCACTCGGGCCTGTCGACGACGCTGAGGTAAACGAAATCGAACACATCTCCTGCCAGCAAGTTTTTGACAAACTTTGCCGAGGGGCTCCCGTCAACTTCGCCGTTGTGGCGGCCAGAAAAATGGGCAACCTTTGGATGGGCCGTGACTTTCAGACGTTTACCGACGTGCTTTATATCGCTCGACTCTTGGACCTGATGACCAGCGTGCTTCCTAGCGAAAATGGTCCGCAACGGCAGCGATGTTCGCCAAAGCGTCTGATGTCAACTCTGATCGACTTCTCTTCGAAGAAGAACAAAACACTGTTGCGCAATAAAGTGTGCGAAAGAATTCTGACCAAACAGTCAGTGCTTTCTTTGTTGGAACGGCATGCTTACCACAAGTTCAGTCAATGGAAACCGGGCGAGCCATTGATGATTTCCGTCCTTCGCGACTTCGCCCTTCTTTACGAACCTGAAATCTGTGAGGTACACGGAATGACGAAAACTGAATTCGAACAAATGGCTCAAAGCGCAAAATGGCTCGGCGAAAAAATCGCTGATGCCGTTGCAGGCTTTACAGACGGTGAAAGCAATGAACGCGGTGAGTCTGTTGGCCGGTCCAAAGGCGTTTTCTTTCGGCTGCGGCGGGCACGGACGCTTCAGGATTTCCAGGAGGAAATCATCCGAATCCAAATGAGATACAAACTCGACATTCCTGCCCATGCACTCGACGCCGACCGCTTTAATCCGGAAACGTTTGCCCAGTTCAAGGGTTTTTGTGTCATCGCATCATTGAGTCGCTTTGAGTACCGCCAGAAGTCAAAGAAGCCGTCGTCCATCGCAGCCACGTAATTTCCCAGTTAGCGCCAATCTATCTTCCAGATCAAAAGGACCCTGTTATGCCCGATATGAAATCTGCAACCTGTCTATCCATCACTTATCTGACCCCAGTCTCGTTTGCATCACTCAACGGCAGTGACAAAGAAGCCGACAACGTCAGCAGCATCAAGAAACTGACGCGTGGCGGTCGTGAATATCCGTACGTCTCAGCACAGGCCGTTCGACGCGCCCTCCGGGATCAACTGGGCGTTTTGGGCCACACGCTTTCAGAAGGCAAGGCTGCGGAAGCAAAGAAAGGCGCAGCAATCACCGAATGCCAGCCAGCGGACTACATTGATGACGACTTGTTCGGATTCATGGACGCAGCAAAAGGTGGAACTCATAAGCGGACCAGCCCGGTTCGAGTTTCTCCGCTGCTTGGACTCGACCCGTACGCGGGCGACCTGGATTTCGGTACAAACTACATGAGTGTCGAATCTGGCGGTAATCCGAACATTTTCGAAACGGAGATTCACGGAGGCCTGTATCGCGGCTCGGTTCTGATCGAGCTTGATGCGGTCGGCGTGAGCCGACGCGGCGAAGGTGTTTCCGCAAAGAAGGCGACTGAGGCCTGGGCAATCGACGCGACTGACAAAAACAATCGTGTGTCAGCGTTGCTCACCGCATTGCAGCACCTTTGGTCCAGCGGGCGACAATCACGATTTCTTGCCGACCTGAGTCCAAAATTTGTCGCAGCGGCTGTCACGACTGCCAAATCGCCCATTTTTCTCGAAAGCGTGGTTCCAAAAGATGACGGAATCAACACCACGGCGATCGCTGAAGTCGTTGCTGATTCCAAAGCGATCCTTGTTGATCACTGCTTTGGCGTACGCTCCGGAACATTCACCACGGTTCCCGATGGCACACTGACCGTTGGCGGTGCGTTCGAAAAAATGAATGAATGGGTCAAGACCTTTTACGGAGCATAACCATGCCGCAGTTGATTGTTGAAGCAATTGCGCCCGTGGGTAGTTGGCGACCGCCAGAGGCCATGACCTTTCATCGCACATACCCCTTGCCGCCGTACACGAGCGTGGTCGGAATGTTGGGCGCTGCAATGGGGCTGGAACTTTCGGATGCATTCACGTTCGTCAAGGAAAAGGCCGTGCAACTTGGTGTTGGCGGCTGGTCGTCGGGTTTGATGAAAGACTTGTGGAAGATCCAGAAGCTGGGTGAAAAGGCGGAGGTCGGCAGTGCAATCCTGCTGCGAGAACATTGCGTCGATGTTCGACTCGTTTTGTTATTCGCTGCCGAGAATCTGTCAACGCTGCAGCGGATACAAGAGGGCTTTGATTGCCCGGCGTTTCCGCTCACGGCTGGTCAAAGTGATTCGCTGGTGCGTATCGCGGCGACGAAGCTTGTAGATCAGACAACGGTCGAATCCGAAACAGTTCATTCCGCGTTGCTGTATGGCGAGCTGACTCCGGAATACCGCACGGCTGTCGATCTGGCGACTGTTCCACTCGCACACACGATCCGAGCCCCCGTGGTTGAACGAATTCCAACGTCATTCTCGTTCGACGAAAACGGCAATCGTCTATTGGCTGGCCGCGCGCTGGTCACGTTTGTGGCTGACCCCGTGCGAGTGCCTGTTGAACACTGTGTAACGGGTTATGTAGTCGAAACGCAAAGTTCATTTCTTCGTTCACGTCCCTTTGGTTGTGAGAATCTGCCGTGGATTATCCCGGTACATCAATTTTAAAATCCGATCACCCGCTTCTGGCGTCCGCTTTGGCAAAACGAGCGGACGCTGAGCGGGGAACCAAGGAGCAGAGCTACTTTGACCACGTGTTTCAGGTCTATCTGGCATGGAGGTCCCTGATCGTCATCCATGATCCGGTCATTGATCGAATCGCCCAACAAACGGGTGTTACAAAGCTGGCGATTCTTCAATCCAGCCTGCTCTGCGTTGCCCTGCATGATGTCGGCAAGTTGAGCGAGAATTTTCAACGGATGATGCGGGCAAAAGATGACACTGAATACCGTCGCGCGGTCAGCATGAACTTTCGCCATGAAGTCGTTCCGCTGAGCTTGGTTCGAGCTTTAGCACAGAAACTTTCCCAGCAACAAAGTGGTCCGTTACCAGGTGATGGACTGCTGGAAGTAATGGCAATTGCAGGGCACCATAAATATCTTGCAGATGGCTACCTTCTGGACGAAGCAAAGTTCATTCAGAAGCTTGAATGGAGCAAGATTTTGTCGGCGAAATCGGCATTGCAAGCCGCCATGAAGTTGTGCGAAGCAATGTTTTTCGAACAAGATTGGAAGTGCCCGGCAATATCGAATCGCGACAAAACTCTCAGGTACACGTTGAGCCGGGAGATGCCCGATCGATTTATCGTCAGCATCATTCAGAACAACAACGCTGCATGGATGTGCCTTCACAATCAGAGAAGAGAACTCGCACATCTTCGACAGACTTCCACAACGGAGACCCTACGCCCTTTATTCGGCGTCGTAAAAGGCCTGCTGATGACCGCAGACTGGATGGCGAGCGGAACAACAGACGAGAAGAGTTTTCTCAATGCTCAAGATGATCGCGTTAAAGTACCTCAGGGAGCGGTCCAACCATACTTGGCAGAGCGTTACAAGAATCGCAATCCGGATCGTGAATTCCCGGGCTTCCGGCCGTTCCAGGAACAATGTGGAAACAGCGATGGGCATGTGCTTGCCGTCGCGCCAACCGGAAGCGGAAAAACTGAAGCGGCAATGTTGTGGGGTCTAAGACAGATCGAATCAGGGGACGTGAAAAAGCTACTCTTTCTCATGCCTACCATGGTCACTGCCAACAGTCTCCACCGGCGGATGAAAGAGTTCTTTGAAGTACGGCACGGCCATCGAGTCAGCCTCGTACATTCCACTGCCGATCTCATTCGATCGGAAAATGCGTCGATCGAAAACGACACCAGCGACAACAACAGTCGTTCTGATGCCTATGGACTTCGGGATCCACATCTGTTTGCTCCAGTCACAGTCGGCACCGTCGATCAGCTTCTGGTGACGCTGATGCATTCCGGCCGCTGGGCAATTAAAACTTTAGCCGCAGCAAACGCTGCAATCGTCATCGACGAGCTTCATGCTTACGACCCACACACCGCTGGCCTGCTCATGCTCATGCTGAAACAGTTTAGCAGTATGGGCACACTGTTCATGGTCATGAGTGCCACGATGCCGTCCGATCTTCGCCGCGCCGTTGCCAGTGCGCTGGCACCGCAGTCGCTGACAACGATTGAAGACAAATCTCTTTTGGAGGCTTCACGCAACACTTGGGAAACAAATCGGACTGCATTCACAGCGTGGCTCGGCATGGAAGAGGGGCGGAAAACAACCGCATCGGCCGAATTCCGCGAACTGTCGAGTGTAACGAACCATGCGGGCGAGGCTGTGCGGATTCTGATCGTTGTTAATACAGTGAAGCGGTGCCAGGAAATCGCGAAACATCTTCAGTCATTTCGCCCCATCTGTTATCACTCAAAATTTACATTCGATGATCGGCGGAAAAAGGAAGCCGAAATTGAGGACAAGAAACCGCAGCTGCTGATTGCAACGCAGGTGGTCGAAGTCTCACTCGATATCGATTACGACATTTTGCTGACAGAATGCGCCCCGATTGACGCATTGATTCAACGTGCCGGGCGAGTGAACCGTCCTCGACGAAGCACACCGGGAAGAATTGTCGTGTTCCCGCCGGAAGCTGGCAGTGACAAGATCTATGGAGAGCCCAGCGGCGTTCTGCAAGCGACCTGGAACGCGATCGAAGCCGGTTCAGGAAACCAATTCACTGAACAGCAACTTCTGGATCTTGTGGAATCTGTGTACGCCGGAAAAGACTTGGTAACCCACGATTCATTCGTGCGAATCCAAGCTGCGACGCGAGGACTCCAGGACCAGCTTTCCGGAGTGCTGGATTCTCCCCGCCCTTATGAAACGGACATGCTGCTGAAGACTCGTCTTGAAAACTACGCTCAGCAGACAGCAATACCAAGTCAATTCGGCATCCTATGCGCGAACGCATTCCACAAGACGCGGCGCAAGTATGAACTCAAGGTTCCGCTTTGGTACTTCAAGCAGTTCAAAGACCCAGCCGCCGCTGAAGATCTCCCGCTTTGTGCAATGGATTACGATGAACAGTACGGTGCTCAGCTTCACACATCCGCCACGTGCGCGGACCCAGGGAACTTAATCTTCTGAGAGCCCCAAACCATGCAGCTCATCCTGAACACATTTGGCACCAGTCTGCGAAAACAGGACGGGATGTTTCTCGTCATGGCGAATGATCGCAAGGCGTTGCTGTCGCCGGAGAAGGTGGACAGCATTTTGCTGGCGACCGGCGTGCATTTGTCTACGGATGTCATTCGCCTCGCCATCGAACATCACATCGACATCGTGCTGCTCGACAGCGTCGGTGAACCGTATGGTCGGTTCTGGCACGGACGTCCGGGGTCAACGGCGGCTCTGCGTCGAGCCCAGTTAGAAGCTTCGTTTCGCGAAGAAGGAATTGTGCTGGCTCGCGAATGGGTGACTACAAAACTTAACAATCAAGCCGCACTGCTGCGAGATCTCGGACGCACGCGACCCGACAGAACCGAACAGCTCGAACAGATGGCACTGAAAATAGATCGCATGGTGATCTCCGTCGAGGCCACTCGCGGCACGTCACTTGATGAATTGCGCGGCACTTTGATGGGGTTCGAAGGCGTTGCGGGACGCGAGTTCTTCGGCGGCCTCAGTGTCGCACTTCCGCAGCGTTTTCGTTTCACAGGTCGCAGTCGTTCGCCCGCGAAAGACGAATTCAATTGTCTCCTCAACTACTCGTATGGCGTCCTGTACGGCTTAGTCGAACGCGCCTGCATGATTTCCGGGCTTGATCCCTACATTGGCCTCATGCATACCGACAATTACAACAAACTGTCACTGGTATATGATCTGGTCGAGCTTTTCCGAGTCCACGCGGAACGAGTCTGCATCAACATGTTCGCTGCTCGAAAAATCAATCCGGAACTCTTCGACCAAAAAGACAACGGCTTTCGATTGAACAAAGAAGGACGCACGTTGTTGTTGCAGGATTTGAACGATTACCTGGATCGCAGACACCGCTACGGCCGCCGCAATCTGAAAATTCGCGACACAATTCCCTATGAATGCCAGCGCCTGGCTGGTCGCCTCCTCAAAGGTCTCGACACCGAGCCGGATATCGACCTCGAAGTCTTCGACTTCGAATCCAATTCAGAACCGATCTCAAGGGACGACACTCCGACAACCCCTGAAACCTGAAAACCCATCCCCATGCTCACCTGGGTAATTTACGACATCTCCGATGACAAACAGCGAACGAAGGCGGCAAAGTGCTGCCTGCGGTCGGGACTTTATCGAGTTCAAAAGAGCGTCTTTCTGGGCGACCTGAACAGTAATCAGGTGGATCAACTGGCATTACAACTGGAACAACAACTCGATCCCCATGTTGATCGGATCTTTGTTTTTCCAATGTGTAAAACGGATTTCCATCAGGCGCGTCTGCTGGGACAGGCATTCGACGAAAAACTGGTCACGGATGAATTGAATACTCTGCTTATGTGAAAACAACTATGGACCTCGACTTTTCCGGCATTCTGTTGACCGTCAGCGATGTACTCGAACACCTCTACTGTCCTCGTTTCACCTGGTTCGAAAAGTACCAGATGCTGCCAGAGTTTCAGGAACGCCGCGCCAAGGTACAGATGGGGCGATCACTTCACGAAACACGCGAGAATACCAATCGCACCTACCTCAGAAAACGACTGAATGCAGTGGACAAGCGGATCGACGTCAGTTTGGTGAGCGAGCGATACTGTCTGCGGGGCCGTATTGACGAAGTGCTTTTCTTTCAGGACGGGACTGCTGCTCCGCTCGATTACAAGTTTGCACGAGATCCGGGTTTGATCTATCGCACACTCCGATTTCAGTCCGCCATTTATGCATTACTCATTCAGGAGCATTTTCAATGTGCGGTGAGCAAAGGGTTCGTCGTCTACACTCGCAGCAGCAATGCTGTCCGAACGATTGAATTCACTCCGGAAGACTTTCAGCAAGTGGGAAATGTTTTAAGCGAAATGTTGAATATTATCCAAAACGGCCACCTTCCGAGGCGTGCACCTCCCAGCCGCTGTGTCGATTGCTGTTACCGACGTATTTGCACGTAAACGACGTGACAACGTAAGTCCATACACAGTAGAACGTTGCGAAATGAAAACCCATGTACGTTGAAGATCAATTTTCAAAATCAGCAAGCCAAAACGGCTCCTTCATCAAAGAAAACATGCCTGGTGAATTTTACATAAACCTCTATCCGATTAGCATATACGTGCAACGTACGGTCTTTGAACCCAATCCACGACAACAAGGATTGAAACCTCAATGCAGAGTCCGCATTGTCGTCTCTCGGAAAGGTCTTTGAACCCAATCCACGACAACAAGGATTGAAACCTTACAACACAGGAGCCACATTGGCCTCCAGTGTGATGTCTTTGAACCCAATCCACGACAACAAGGATTGAAACTCGCTGGTGGCTTCTGTGCCGGCTCGGCGACGACGGAGTCTTTGAACCCAATCCACGACAACAAGGATTGAAACCGAGAGTTCGAGGAGTGGACCGATACGCGGAGTATCAGTCTTTGAACCCAATCCACGACAACAAGGATTGAAACCTCTGCCTCCAGGCAGTGCCGCTGTGTCATGGTGGTGGTCTTTGAACCCAATCCACGACAACAAGGATTGAAACATCGTCACGGTGAACGTGTCGCCGATTTCAACCGTGTCTTTGAACCCAATCCACGACAACAAGGATTGAAACGTTGCTTTCTGTCGTAAGTGGCGAGGCAGTCAAAACAGTCTTTGAACCCAATCCACGACAACAAGGATTGAAACTTCACTTGATTGTCGAGATAAAAACGAACCGTGTCGGTCTTTGAACCCAATCCACGACAACAAGGATTGAAACAGCGTGCAGCA
>JAYSPO010001510.1:0-1137 GCA_043722015.1 Candidatus Kuenenia sp.
TTTTCAACGCGCGGCCGGTCGCAGAGTGATGTCGTTGCTGGATACATCAACCGTGCGGTCCCGGGATGAGAATTTCACGCAATGATGCCACAAGAGTGAATAGTCCTGGTTTTTTCTTTGGTATCTCTCTTTATATTACCGCCGTCCGCAAAGTGATGCCATGACAAAATCGGGGCAGTTAGCCGGGCATTGATTGGGGGAAAGTCGACGTTTTTTGGACAGCAATGACAAGCTGGAAGCTTATCCCACTTTTGAATCAACAGACCGCTGGTCGCCGGTATCTGTTGAACTGTGGCCTTGAATTTTGTCACATCCGTATGTTCATGGAAGAAAGTTATTCCAAATGAGTCTTGCCACTCGGGAACAGAATCTTTTTGGATCTGGAGTTCGCTCGCGAGGCCGAGATTACTTCGCATCGGGTTTCGTCACGATTGAGACGCGAACCGATGGACTGGTCATCGCCGTTGTGGAAAACGGTGGTGGTGGCTGCTATGACGTTCGGATGATCCTTGACTCGGAGACAGGGGACGTCATCGACTCAGAATGCAGCTGTCCGTACTTCGAAGACCACTGCGAATGCAAGCATCTCTGGGCGACGATTCTTCAACTGGATGCTGCCGACATTCAGCGTTCGGCTGGCCAGGCCCGAATGCCGGCACCGAGAGCCAACACGCCAACGGCCAGCGACTCAAAACCGCAGCCGGACTGGATGACCGAACTGCGCCGACTGGGAAGCGAATCCGCCGAGACAACCGTTGCCCGGACGTCCGGGATCACCGGCGAACTGATTCTGCACAGTCAGCAGTTCTGGTACGTCATTGACATTAGTCGTTCGGTCAACAAGGAAAGTATTGTCATCGAGCTGATCACGCAACAGTTCCGAGCCAACGGTGTTCCTGGTACGGTCAAAGAGTTTCGTCTGGATCGAAACAGCGTTCGAGACGTCAAAGATCCTGTCCATTCCGCACTGATGCAGCAACTCCTCGAAATCGGGGTTTCAAATCAACCGGTGCATTCCTACAGCTATTATTCGCAACCCAGCTTCACGACGATCGAAATTAAACCTCTGCTCCAGACAGCCGTGTTGCCACAGTTGGCCAGGACGGGGCGCCTGTGTTGGCGATTGTCAGCGCAGGT
>JAYSPO010001511.1:0-3479 GCA_043722015.1 Candidatus Kuenenia sp.
CCGAAAGTGCTGCGTCGATAAACAACTGCGGATCACGCATGTAACGCATCAAAGTAAATGCGGCATTGGGATTCTTCCCATCGGGCAGATGCTCCACGGTGACCGTGATCTGAAGCAGACTTGTGGCACTGCCGCTGCCGACATCTGCAGACCAATGCCAGTGGCCGACTTCATCGTCCGGAAAAGTTCCGTCGGATGTCGATGCGGCTTTTTCGATTCCGGAAACGATTTCTGCCATTTTCGCTTCGCAACGCAGTACGGCTTCGGTCTTCAGTCGAGCCGACACTTCGGATTCCCGCCCGGTGTTCAGAAGCTGCATAATCGCCGTCAACGCACCCAGAAAAATCGCGACAGAAATCAAAACCTCCAGAAGACTCAAGCCGCTGCGTGGGCTGCGGGAAATGGCCGCAGTCGTGTCGTGTTCACTTCGGAGTATTCTTCGCGTGGTACGTCGCATCATTTGTTCTCCATGATGAAGACGCCGGAAGTTGAAATTGCTCCTGTGAGTCCTCGGACCGATACATCACAACTCCGCTGGAGTTCATCCATGACCCGAAACGTCTTGCTCTCGGAGCTACCATCGAAGCGAAACAGGATTGGCTCGGACCAGTTCTTTGAAGCCAGCTCTCCGGCGTTAGCCAGCTTGCCAAATGCCTGCCCCTTCAACGTTTCGCTGCCGGACTTGTCATTCTGGCTGTAACGCAGAAACATGGTTTCCGGAAGTGCGCCGGAGGAATAACTGAATTCGGCCGTTTCTGGATCAGTATTGTTTGAGTTACCGATCGACACGTCTATTTCCGCTGGAATTGCCACGAAGCTGTGGCCATCGAGTTCAAAGCGAAAATGATAATCCACGCCCGTGTCGATCGCCTGCGTGCGAGCGTTTGCCAACATGGTGCTGACTTCTTCAGCCGCTTCTTTTACGCGTCCGCTCCGCACGCGTTCCATCATTCCGGGAGCGGCCATCGCCGTGACCGCCAGAATTATGGCCACCACGATCATGAGTTCGAACAAACTAAAGCCGCTGCGGTCGTCTCGTTTTCGCTGGAATACAAACTGTAGCGGTCCGCGTTCCGCGACGCAGACGACCGTCCGAACTCTGACAGGAAATCCCTGCCGACGACTGTTCGAAATTGTATAAGTTCGTTTCATGAGTTCAGTCAAACCGGGTTTAGCCAGTTCATGCACGAACGCCCGGCATCAGAAAAGATGACGAGCGTTCGCGACGATTCGATGCAACGGAAGTTGACAGGGCTTATTTGCCGCCGCTGTCTACACCCATCGACGTCCAGTTGTTTAATGGAATCCCGTTCGGATTTGTGCCATCACCCTGGCCATCCGGTCCTGTGGACCAGATCGCTGGTTTCAGAGCATTTTGTTGTTTGGAATGACCGCCACCGCTCTTCCATTCATACTGAAGGGGACGCCCCCAGGCATCCAGAGGAATTTCTCCCAGATTCGGCTTCAACTTTCGCTTCTTGTAAGTGCCTGGATTCATCAAGGCGTTCCATGCGTCCTGTCCACCCCCGACGAAATATTCACCGTCGTGATCTGCGGCGTATGCACCGGCAGCACCCTCCATTTGTTTAATCGTAGCCAGCGTTGCCTTTTCGTTGGCTGTCTGTTGACTGCCGATCAGGTTCGGAACAACCATCGCCGCAATCACCAGAATAATGGCCAGTACGATGAGTAGTTCGAGCAGCGTAAAGCCGGATCGACGATCACGGGCAAGTTTCAATGTTTGGCGTAAACGCATCTAAGTTTGTCCTTAACATAAAATGAGCTTTGAGTTGCGCTCGCAGGAACGAAGCTTTTCAACCGCAGATTCAGAATTCGCTTCCACAGTCCACAATATTCAACACCACACAATACTGCGAAGACCGAATGTATCTCTGAATTCGTTCAGTATTTCCAAAAATTACGCAGTTGTAGAAAGTTTCAACACAGGTAACAACAACGCCGCGATTACAAACGTCACGACAACTGCCATCACGAGCAATAATACAGGCTCCAACAGCCTGACAACCATATCGATTCGACGACTCGTACGTTTTTCCAGATTGTCGGCAACACCGATCAACACATTCTCAAGATTATTGGCCTCTTCGCCCACTGCGATCATTTCTATGAGATCTCTTGAAAACTGGCCACTTGACCGCAACGGCACCGCCAACGACTGACCGCTGCTGACGTTGTCTGCGGCGTTTCCGATCGCCTCGGCGAGGATCACATTGCCACTCGCGTCTTTGGCAATTCGCAACGATTGCAAAATTGGCACGCCGTTTTTCAGCAGTGTCCCCAACATGCGGCAGAATCTGGCGACGGCCAGGTTTTGCAGGATGCCGCCAAGTCCGGGGATCTTCAGTTTCCACTTATCCAGATTGCGGGCTCCTTCAGGCGACCGGAAATAGAAGATCGTCCCTGCGACACCCCCGACAACCGCAAACAGAATCAACACACCATAAGCCTGGATCACATCACTGATTGCCAGGAGCGTTGTCGTCGCCCATGGCAAAGTTCCCTGGTCCTGCATACGTCCGAAAATTGCCGCGAACTTTGGTACGAACCAGACCATCATGACGGTGACAATGGTGAGTCCGACAGACATCAGGAACAAGGGATAAACCATGGCTCCCGTTACTTTGCCCTTGAGTTCTTCCTGCTGATCATTGAACGCCGCGATCCTTGCGAGAACATCTTCCAGAAACCCGCCTTCTTCGCCAGCTTTCACCATGCTGACGGTCAGAAAGTTGAATGTCTTCGGATGCCTGCGCATCGATTCGTTCAAACGTGTTCCGTCAGCCACCTGTTCCCGAACATCCTGGATCACTGATTTCAGCGTGGCATGTGATGTCTGGTCTTCCAGAAGCTGCAGTGACCTCAGCAAAGGGACTCCTGACTTCAGGAGATCGGCCAGCTGGTTGTAAAAGACCGTGAGGTATTTTGCGGAAACTCGCCGCGACCCGGTGCTGGCCTGCTGCTTTGACTGTTCCGTTAACACCACAGAAATCGGGAACAGACTCTTTGCCGCCAGACCTGCAAGCGCATCCTTCTCGCTGGCCGCAGAGAGCGTGCCCGATACCTGTTTGCCGGTCATTTCTTTGGCTAAGTATTTGAAATCAGGCATAAGAATTCAGTGAGAACAGAGATCAGCCAATGATATCGCCTCGGGTAATTCGAAGCACTTCATCCAGACTTGTCATGCCCGCCAGTACTTGTTCCCATCCGCTTGAACGCAGCGTCGTCATTCCTGCCGAAAGTGCATAATCCCGGATCTCCACGCTGCTGCGACTTTCCGCGCACATGCGTTGAATCATCGGATCAGTTTTCAGTAATTCAAAGACGCCGATTCGCCCGGAATATCCCGTATCGCGACATTCACGGCAACCGCGTGGCTCAAAAATTGTTTCCGGAAGTGGTTGTGGAAAGTCCGGCGGGATTTCCAGTTTCTCAACCGGCGTCGCAACCTTACAGTGAGT
>JAYSPO010001512.1:0-2016 GCA_043722015.1 Candidatus Kuenenia sp.
TGCAGACTGCGCACGCGACGGCGTCCCGGTAAGCCATCCACAACCCGTCCACCACCGACAGTCTCAGACGACGAAGAACGCAGAATGAATCGCTGCCCCCACGAAAGAACAAGAGACTCTTTCAGGCGAAGATCGGCAAAGGCTTTTTCTCCAGGCAGCAGCAGCGGTTCAGTCAAACGCAGGCGTACGGTCACGGCTGTGGTTCCAGCGTGCAGTGTCAGAACCTGTCGATGTCGCAGCGGCCTTCGGGCAGTGCTGAGACATTCTATCTCCGCGAGCACACGAGTTGTCGGCGTGAAGACGCCTGGTGTCGCCAATTCGTCGCCTCGTTGAATTTCCGAAACGGCAACACCGGCCAGATTGATGGCCGCTCGGCGATGTGCGTCGGCCTGAGTAACATTGTGTCCGTGGTGCTGCACACCGCGAACTCGCAGGCGGCGTTGTCCTGGCAAGAGTTCCACTTCGTCACTGGCTGAAACGCTGCCAGATAGCACGGATCCTGTCACGACCGTGCCGCGTCCGGCAAGTGTAAACACGCGATCGATCGGCAGCCTGAATACAGATACCAGACTGCGATCAGGAATCTCGGCAGCCACCCGACACAGCGTCTGTTTCAGATCTTCAATGCCCTCGCCCGTGAGGCCCGACACCGGTACGATCGGAGCGGATTCCAGAAATGTATCGGCCACGAGTTCGCTCAATTCTTCCGCCACCAGTTCCCGCATTTCGGCATCAATCAGATCGCAACGGGTGATGACGATGACTCCATGCTGCACACCCAGTAACTGCAGAATATCCAGATGTTCGCGCGTCTGCGGCATCACGCCGTCATCGCCTGCCACCACCAAAATCGCCAGATCGATGTTCGCAGCCCCGGCGACCATTTGACGAATGAACCGTTCATGCCCCGGGACATCGACAATTCCAAATCGAAAATTTGCCGCATCGAAATGAGCGAATCCCAGATCGATGGAAATGCCCCTTGCTTTTTCTTCCGGCAGACGGTCGGTATTGGTTCCCGTCAGACGATACACAAGCGTGGTCTTGCCGTGGTCAATGTGTCCCGCCGTGCCGATCAACAACGGCCGAAGCGGAGTGTCCGTTTCGCCAGGAGCTGCAGCAGACTGCGTCGCTGAGGGTTTCATGGAGAATCTGTCTGGATGTGCCGGGTTAATGAATCAACGCGCCTTCAAAGGCGGATAACCCATTTCAAGGGAGGAGCTTTCCTGAAAATCCGCTTCCTATTGTCATGGAAGTGATCGACAATTCCAATGAAGACGTCTCGGATCCTGGCAAGCCACCCTTTCGTGCGGTTTCGAACACGCAGAATCAACAATTGCACAACTGGGAACGCCTGCGTGTTCTTGTTTCCGGCAATTTTGTGCATTCGGTTGTCTCAATTCGGTTGTGCATTTCATGCGACGAAGGGACACAACCGAATGAGGGACAATCGAATGAAACGCACGAAAAGAAACAACGGACAACGTGAATGCTCCTCGGACATGTCGCTTTCCGGAATCTCGAAAACGTGGCATTCAGGGATGCGTGAGGTATGTCAATCCGGCTTCGACCGTTTCGGAAGCACATGCACCAGCGTCAGCACATCCGCCCGCCACGTTGGCAACACAAAAGTGATCGCCGTCGCCTCCATGTTGGTTAACGTCACCGCGATACTGGCTACTCGCATTGGCCACATCGACCAGTCTAACAGCATCGCAGTGGCTCCTCCCAGCACCAGCCATTGCGAATACTTTGCGCTGTAGGTGTGATAACTTGGAATGCGTCCGTACTTCCATAGCCCATACCCGGTTGTGACTGCATAGCTGACAAGCGGCACTATGAACCAGGCGATTTCCGGCTGCAGCTGTTGCCATTTCAGCATCAAACTGCCGATTGCAAGACAACCGTAGAGCGTCGCATCTGAAGCGCTGTCGAGTCGAGCACCAAATACCGATCGCTGATTGAGCCATCGGGCGAGTCGGCCGTCCACTGTGTCTGATAGGCTCAATACAACAA
>JAYSPO010001513.1:0-9058 GCA_043722015.1 Candidatus Kuenenia sp.
TTGATCGTCAACTACGATCTGCCGTGGAATCCGCAACGTATCGAGCAGCGGATCGGTCGCTGCCACCGGTACGGCCAGAAGCATGACGTCGTCGTCATCAACTTCGTCAACCGGGGGAATGACGCCGATCAGCGGGTTTTCGAGATCCTCAACCAGAAGTTCAGGCTGTTTGACGGCGTGTTCGGTGCGTCGGATGAAGTCCTTGGGGCGCTCGAAGCCGGAATCGATTTCGAAAAACGAATCAACGACATCTATAAGCGATGCCGGACTTCCGATGAGATTCAACAAGCCTTTGACCAATTGCAGAAAGACCTCGACGAACAAATCACCGCCACGCTGCAGGAAGCCCGGACGAAGCTCCTCGAAAACTTCGATGAAGACGTGCATCACAAGCTGCGGCTCAGACAGACTGAAACAAAGCAGCGGCTCGACCGATACGAAGACTGGCTTTGGGCGCTCACGGCGACGGAGCTTTCCAGTCAGGCGGACTTCGATATTGCTGGCCACCGGTTCACGTTGAATCAGGTGCCCGACGGAATACCCGCTGCGCTGGTGCCGGTCGGCCGCTACAGGCTCAAGCCGCCGCAGGAGCGCGAACGCGACGGCACTCTCGACACAGATTTTCACTACCGACCCGGACATCCGCTTGCCGAAGGGTTGATCACCCGTGCGAAAGATCGTCAGCTTTCAACCCGCGAATTGTTCCTGGACTACGCACGCCGTGGCGCGAGGATCATGCTTGTCGAGCAACTGCGGGGACAATCCGGCTGGTTGCGGATCGAACAACTCACGGTGGAATCACTCGATACGGAAGAGACGCTGCTGCTCACAGGCATCACCGATGATGGCCGTGTTCTCGACCGTGAAACGTGTGAGAAACTTTTGACGATTCCCGCAACGGTGGGCGCTGAAGTTTCGATTGATGACACTGTGCTGGCGAGTCTGGACGCGAGCATTCAGTCTCAGGCTAAAAACGTGCTCGCGGACTCAGAGTCTCGCAATGAAACATTCTTCGATGCTGAGTCCGACAAACTCGACCGCTGGGCTGACGACCTCAAGGAGAATCTGGAACGCGAACTCAAGAATATAGAAGTGGAGATTCGTGAAGCTAAGAAACTGAAGCGACTTTCGGGAGACCTGCAAAGCAAATTGGCCGCACAGAAGCGGGTCAATGAACTGGAACAGCAGCGGAACCACAAGAAGCGGACACTGTACGATGCTCAGGACCAGATCGAACTGCGGAAGGACTCGCTCATCGCGGATGTAGAAGCACGTCTCCAGCAGAAAACGAACCGTCACGACCTCTTCACAATCCGATGGAGTCTCACGTAGGCTATGTCCAGAATCATGCTTTCGACTCTCCATCATTTCCGCCCGTCGTCTCGTCGCATCCCATGCATCGCGGACGGTGCGTTTTTCTTCGCAGTTCCCGTTTCTCCGTTGGAGGTTGTGGCATGAAAGCCAAGCCTTCCAAACAACCGGCTGAGTCCAAAGGCAGCAAACTCCCAATCAATCTGGAGGATCTGCTCCGGCAGCGCACTGTTGAACAGGATCGGATTGAATACAAAGCTGGCTGGAATCCTGATGCGATCATCCGCACGTTATGTGCCTTCGCCAATGACTTTGAGAATCTCGGTGGCGGCTACATCATTATCGGACAGGACTGCGATGAACACGGTCAGCCGATCTTTCCACCGGTCGGAGTTGACGATAATCAGTTGGACAAAATACAGCGGGAACTTTTGCAATACTGCAATCAGATCCAGCCGCCGTACTTTCCCATTTTGAGCATCGAGGAATTCGCCGGGAAGAACCTGATCGTGTTGTGGGCACCGGGTGGCCAGACTCGACCGTACTCGTGTCCCAAAGATGTGACCGCGAAGCATCGCTCACAGCATTATTACATCCGCCGCTACTCCAGTACGGTCGAAGCGAAGGGCGACGACCAGCGGGAATTGTTGAGTCTGGCGGCCACCGTGCCGTTCGACGACCGGAGGTGCCGCGCCGCCGCTATCGACGACCTCAGCCTTTCGCTTATTCGCTCGTTCCTCAAAGAGATCGGCAGCCGCCTCTATCAGGAGCGCCCCAAGGCGTCGCTCTTGGAACTCGCGAGGCTACTCAACGTGGTCGATGGTCCCGACGAGGCGGTCACCCCCCGCAACGTCGGCGTATTATTCTTTTGCGAAACGCCCGAGAGATTCCTGCCCGGAACGCAGATTGACGTTGTGATCTTTCCAGAAGGAGCCGGCGGCGACCAGATCGTGGAGAAGATTCTGCACGGTCCGATCCACCAGCAGATTCGCGCCGCGCTCAGATATATTCAAAACAACGTCATCGTGGAAAAGGTTTTCAAGCATTCCGATCGTCCGGAAGCGACTCGCTTCTTCAACTATCCGATGACGGCGATCGAGGAGGCCCTCGTCAACGCGATGTACCACCGTGGATACGACCAGCGGGAACCGGTCGAAGTGCGAGTCAATCCTGATGGCATCGAGATCGTCAGCTATCCGGGACCGGATCCGTCGATTCGCCCGACGGATTTGAAGGCCACACGCATCGTTTCTCGTCGTTACCGGAATCGTCGCATAGGAGAGTTTTTCAAAGAACTGGAAATGACCGAAGGCCGCGGGACTGGCATCCCGAAAATTCGGGCCGCCATGAAGCGCAACGGGTCGCCCAGGGCGAAATTTAAGACCGACGACCTGCGGCTGTGGTTTCTCGTCGAATTGCCGATCCATTCTGGGTTCGCCGGGGAACTTGCTGGTGCAACCGCACAAGTCACCGACCATGTGACCGACCATGTGACCGACCATGTCGTACGTCTTATTAAGGTGCTGACGGCAGGAGCCCAAACGGCTCCGGAAATCATGAAGAACCTGAAGATGACGCATCGACCAACTCTGCGTTCCAACTATTTGCACCCGGCGCTTGAAGCCGCTCTCATTGAAATGACGTCACCTGACACTCCCCGGAGCCGAGGCCAAAAATACCGCCTCACGGCCGCTGGTCGCAAACTCCTGACTTCCCTGAACACTGAAAACTGAAAACCGACTCCTGTACACTCATCGCTGAACCCTCCTTCATGGCCAAAACGAAACTTGAACTCACATGGATCGGCAAAGACACTCGCCCGAAGCTGGAGCCACGCATCCTGCTGGAGGACACGAGCAAGTCCCACCATGCGCAGAAGCGGGTGACCGAAAACGACATCTTCGACAATCGCCTGATCTTCGGTGACAACCTGCTCGCGCTGAAGGCGCTGGAATCCGAGTTCACCGGCAAGATCAAGTGCATCTACATCGACCCGCCGTACAACACGGGCTCTGCTTTTGCTCAATACGACGATGGTATTGAACATTCACTGTGGCTGACGTTGATGCGCGATCGGCTAGAGATCCTTCGCAGGCTCCTTACCGATGATGGAGTTCTATTTGTCAACATTGATGACAACGAGGGGCACTATTTGAAGGTTGTTTTGGATGAACTCTTTGGCCGCGACAACTTCGTCACGACTTTCATTTGGCAAAAGGTTGATAGTCCAAACGATAATAAAGTACCTATCACGCCCGACCACGATTACATCCTTTGCTTCGCCAAGAATAAATCGCTGGCCCAGTTCAGGCAAATGAGTGACGCATCAGTATTGGACGCCTACAGCAATCGCGACGAAACCGGACGACTCTTCCGCGACCGACTACTAAAAAAGAACGGCAAGAACAGTCTGCGAGAAGACCGACCGTCGATGTTCTTTGCGATGGAAACACCTGACCGTACAGAGGTTTGGCCAATTCACGATGATGGGCGAGAGGCGTGCTGGGCTCTTGGAAAGGCCGGAGTTCAGAAAGCAATCGATGCTGGCACGCTCATTTGGAAGAACCGTGGCACTGCCGCGGCGGCAAAATGGATTCCATACACTCGCGAATTCGCACCAGAAACTCCGTCCCGCCCATATCCAACAATTTGGACGGATCTGCTAACCACCCGTCAAGCGAAGGCGCACCAAAAAGAGTTTCTCCCACCTGGAGTCGAGCCATTTGCGACTCCGAAGACTGAGCAGTTGATTCAACGCATCTTGGAAATGCTGACGAATCGCGGCGACTGGGTTCTAGATTCATTCGCCGGTTCGGGGACAACCGGCGCGGTTGCTCAAAAGATGGGCCGTCGTTGGATCATGGTTGAACTGGGTGATCACTGTCACACGCACATTATTCCGAGGTTGAAGCAGGTCGTCGATGGAACTGACGCTGGTGGCATTACTGAATCTACAGGCTGGGACGGCGGCGGCGGATTCCGGTATTTCCGGCTCGCTCCGTCACTACTTCAGAAAGACAGCTTTGGCAATTGGGTGATCAGCAAAGAGTACAACGCGACGATGCTGGCAGAGGCCATCTGTAAACTGGAAGGCTTCAAGTACGTCCCCAGCGAAGCAGCCTACTGGCAGCATGGACAAGCCTCAGAGACGGACTTCATCTATGTCACCACTCAAACCCTCAGCCGAGAGCAACTGGCCCGGCTCAGTGAGGATGTCGGGGACAAGCGATCCCTGCTGGTAATGTGCAGCGCCTTCCGCGCTCGCAGTCTCGACGGCCTGACAAATCTGACGCTTAAGAAGATTCCAAAGACCGTTCTTACCCGTTGCGAATGGGGCAAGGACGACTACAGCCTCGAAATCAAGAACCTTCCGGCAGCAGCTCCTGAACCGTCTGCCGAAATTCCGCACCCCGAAAATACCCGCTCCGCTCGCAAGGCTCGCGCCAAGCATAACGCTCCATCACTTTTCGACCCCGAAGACGTATGAACAACCATCTGAATGCCATTGCCAACCGTCTCAGCCTGCGCCTGCCCCAGCGCATCGCGCTCGAAATCCTCTCGCGCGTTTGCGAAATCAGTCCCCTGGAAAAAGGGAGTGATCCGGTTGCGGCGATGGCGGCGATCAAATCTGAGTTTCCGTCGGTGACCGATTTCGAAAGGGATTTTCCGTCGCTCTGTTTTGCATTGGCAACCGGTGTCGGCAAGACGCGACTCATGGGTGCGTTCATCGCGTACCTGACTCGTGCTGAGGGCATCCGGCATTTCTTCGTGCTGGCCCCGAACCTGACGATCTACAACAAACTGGTGGCGGATTTTACGGCAGGAACGCCTAAGTATGTGTTTCAGGGACTCGCCGAATTCGCCACCAATCCGCCCGAAATCATCACGGGCGACAACTACGAAAGTGGCCGTGGTGTCCGTGGCGGCAAACTGTTTGACGACGGCGTTCACATCAACATCTTCAACATCAGCAAAATCAACAGCGAAGTTCGCGGAGACAAGGCCCCGCGCATCAAGCGACTGTCGGAATACATCGGGGAGAGTTACTTCGAATACCTGTCGAAGCTCGATGACCTTGTGCTGCTCATGGACGAATCGCATCGCTATCGGGCATCGGCGGGTGTGAAGGCGATCAACGAACTCAAACCAATTCTGGGTTTGGAGCTCACCGCCACGCCGCAGGTTGAAAAAGGGACGAAGACTGAGCCGTTTGAAAACGTCATCTACAGTTATCCACTTTCGGAAGCCCTGAAAGACGGCTTCGTCAAAGAACCCGCTGTCGCGACTCGCGAGAACTTCGATGCGAAGAACTACTCAAAAGAAGGATTGGAACGCCTGAAACTGGAAGACGGCATCCATGTTCACGAAGAGACGAAGACGCAGTTGGAACTGTACGCACGTGAAAACAATGTCCGCCGCGTGAAGCCGTTCATGCTGGTTGTCGCTGAAGACACAACTCACGCATCGGACATCAAAGCGATCATTGAGGATCCGGCGTTTTTCGGAGGCCAGTACAAAGGCCGCGTGATTGAGATCCACTCGCAGCAGAAGGGCGTCGAAAAAGACGAAAACATCCAGCAGTTGCTGTCGGTCGAAGATCCGGATAACCCGATCGAGATCGTTATCCACGTCAACATGCTCAAGGAAGGCTGGGACGTTACCAACCTGTATACGATCGTGCCGCTTCGAGCAGCCAACTCGAAGACGCTGGTCGAGCAGTCCATCGGGCGTGGTTTGCGTTTGCCGTATGGCAAGCGAACTGGAGTTCCTGCTGTTGACCGGCTGACCATTGTTTCGCACGACCGGTTTCAGGAGATCGTGGACGAAGCCAATCGGCCAGGTTCAATCATCCGGACAGGCATCGTCATCGGTCGCGATATTCCGCTGGAGCGGTCCACAGTTGTCGTTGCCGAGCCGACAGTCAATTATGTGATTTCCGGAGGGGTTCAGTCCGACGGAAAAGTTCAGCAGCCACTGTTCACCGAACCGGAAGAGCAGAAAGTGGCGCAAGCGACGTTGGAAGTGCTGCGCGAATTCGAACGCTTGCCATCGTCGGCTGATCTGAAGAAGCCGGAAGTACTGCAGAAGATCATCGAGCGCGTGACCGAGGCAGTCCGTCCGGCTCAGGGAGTCCTTCCGGGCGTCGTTGATGCGGTCGATATCGCCAAAGTCGTGGCGAAGACGATCGATGTTCGCAATGAATTGTCGATCGACATTCCCCGTATCAGTGTCACAGCCCGTGGTGACAAAACATCCGGATTCAAACCGTTCACGCTCGACTGCCGGTTGATTCGCCTGCAGCCAGTGTCACAGGAAATTCTGGTCCAGAACCTGCGGAACAATGAACGCTTCCGTTTGCGAAGTGGTGACGCCGTGATTCCGGAGAATCGTCTGGAGGATTATCTGGTCCGCGGTCTGATGGATTTCGATGACATCCATTACGACGATGAGTCAGAACTGTTGTATGACCTTGCCGGCCAGATGCTGAAACACCTGCAGTCGTATCTCAAGAACGAAGACGATGTGCTGAACGTGCTGCAGGCCCACCAGCAAACTCTCGTGAAACACATTCACGGCCAGATGCAGGAACACTACGAGGAAACAGCGACGGAATTCGACGTGAAGGTCTATCGTGGTTTCATCACACTGCGGGCGAACAACTACAGCCAGCTCGCGAATGACAAAACGCGGCACTTCCGAACGACGGTCGATGACAAACTGCTGATCCGTGGAATCCTATTTAACGGTTTTCAGAAGTCTCTGTATTCCGTTCTCAAATTTCAGTCGAACTCGGAACGGGTCATGGCGGTCATACTCGAAAGCGATAAGTCCGTGCAGAAATGGTTAAAGCCTGCAAAGGGCGATTTCCGCATCTACTACGCCCACGACGACGAGTATGTGCCGGATTTCGCCGTGGAGACGAGCGACGCTCGATTTCTCTGCGAACCGAAGAGCAAGGACGAAATGACGAACGACATCGTACTCGCGAAAGCCCGAGCCGCATTGCTGTGGTGCCAGCGAGCGACGGAACATGCCGGTGGAAAACCGTGGAAGTATTTGCTGATTCCACACGACGCCATCGATGAGTCAAAAACACTCGCCGGACTGGCAGCAACGTGGGAGTTTCACGGCTGAACGTCGGCCGGTGTTTCTTTGTGATTTGATGAATGTGTGATAAGAAGAGTGGCCTATGTCCGACACGGTAATCTGTCCGAACTGCAAATTTGAGATCGAGGTCACGGAAGTGCTCTCGGCCCAGTTGCGTACGCAGATGCAAAAGGAGTTTGAGGCGGATATTCGCAAGAAGGAAGCCGCCATCGCGGATCGCGAGAAAGACGTCACTCGCGCCAAAGAAGAGGTCGCCAAAGCCCAGTTGGACATTGACCGCCGTGTCAGCGAGAAGCTCGACAAAGAGCGAAAGCAGCTTTCGGACGAGGCCCTCTCGAAAGCTCGCGAGCAGGTAACACTGGAGATCCGCGACAAGGATCAGCAGCTATCTGAAGCCAATACGAAGCTGAAGGCGGCACAGGATTCGGAACTCGTTCTGCGCAAAGAGCGCCGCGCACTTGAGGAGGAAAAGCAAACGCTGGAGCTGACACTCACTCGCCGTCTTGACGAAGAACGCGGGAAAATTCGTGATACTGCCAAGAAGGAAGCGGCCGACGAACGGCAATTGAAGGATGCCGAAAAGGACAAGATGATCGGCGACCTGCGAACGCAGATTGAGGACTTGCGACGGAAATCCGAGCAGGCATCACAGCAGTTACAGGGTGAGGTTTTGGAACTTGCTCTGGAAGATTTGCTCCGGCAGCACTTTCCATTCGATGAAATCACGCCGGTTCCAAAGGGCATCCACGGCGGCGATGCTCTTCAGACGGTTCGCGACGGTTCTGGGACGGTTTGCGGCAGCATCCTTTGGGAATCGAAGCGTACGAAGAGCTGGAGCGACGGCTGGCTTCCAAAACTGCGCGACGATCAGCGAGCCGCAAAAGCTCAGCTTGCGATACTCGTGAGCATCGAACTGCCAAAAGGCGTGTCGACGTTTAAGCACATCGACGGAGTCTGGGTCACGTCCGTTTCCTGTGCGATCAGTCTCGCCCATGCGCTTCGAGCCGGGATGCTGGAGATCGGCGTTGCCAAACGGTCACTGGACGGACGCCACGACAAAATGGAAGTGCTCTACAAATACTTGTCCGGCCAGGAATTCCGCCACCGTGTGGAAGGAATTGTGGAAGCATTCGTCACGCTCCGCGAAGACCTTGAAGTCGAAAAGCGATCGACGCAACGAATGTGGGCCAAACGCGAAAAACAGCTTGATCGAGCGACGGCTCAGACTGCAGGCATGTACGGCGACCTGAGCGGAATTATTGGAGCAACATTGCCGGCTATTGAGGCGCTATCTATACCAAAGATCGAATCATCACCGGCAATCACCTCATAGCACTTGTTACACGACAACAACAGAACCACTGGGATGAACGAGGATTGGAAAATGGCTACGCCTGCAAAACTGGATTCACGCGGTTCGCTTTGGCGGCGATGGGATCTCCATTTTCATACGCCCGCATCGTTCGACTACGCTGACAAGAGTGTGACGAATTCGGAGATTATAGATGGCCTGCGGAAGGCGGGCGTGTCGGTGGTAGCGATCACTGATCACCATACGATCGACGTTGAGCGATTTGAAGAGTTGCAAACGCTCGCCAGCGACGACATCACCCTTTTCCCTGGTATCGAGTTGCGATGC
>JAYSPO010001514.1:0-4325 GCA_043722015.1 Candidatus Kuenenia sp.
CGGCAGCGTTTGTCCCGTCAGAGACACTCGGGCGCCATGTCTGTTCTACTCTGCGCGGTCATGAGTGAGACAATTGGCGAGCGGCATGCGTCAGCGTGCCGGTACAAAACGAGGTACCGGAGGGCTCACACCACTCCGCTCGCCGGACACATTTCCGACCGCGCGGAGTATCAATACCGTGGCACACCCTGATCAACATCCAGCGACCATTCTTCGATGCCGCCAGCCATGCTGGCAGCCTGCTGGAAACCCTGCTGTTGCAGCCACATGGCGACCTGTAGACTGCGAACGCCGTGGTGGCAATAGACGATGATTTCCGAATCGCGATGCTGTTCAAGCTCCACCACTCGCGATTGCAACTCGCTCATGGGGATCAATGTCGCGCCGTCAATGTGGCAATAGTGCCATTCGTCCTGCTCGCGACAATCGAGAAGCAAAAACGAATCGCCACGAAGACGTTTTTCATGAACCGCTTCGCATGAAATCTCCATCGGTGATCTTCCAATCGTGGAATTGAAAAACGTAGCCGTCTCGCTCCGCCGAGACGAGCCATTGCCACTCAACGTTCGCAGACGGTCATTTGTTGACAAGCGAATATACTCCGCGCGGGTCTGAGTGAGGCCTTCTTGTTGTAGCCGAAGTCGTGAGACTTCGGGCTGAGACATGGGCCGCTTCCGAATTCTCACGAATCCGGCTACACCTCATTACTGTCCTGGCGAGGTATAGAATGCCAAACGTCTGGTTCAGTCCTGCATCTTGTCATTCAGTCACGGTTCGGGACAAAGGCTCATCACGCGGAGCGTGATGGCTACATTTCATTCAGCTGCCTCTTCCCGGATTTTCGCGTAGATCGCTTCGGCCTGGTCATAGGCCAGTTTGGCCGCTTCGCGTTCTTCGGCTCGAATGTTATTTTGCTTGGCTTCCCAGCAAACTGTGACGGCCTTCTGACACCACTCAGCACTGCGACGACTGGCTCGGATCGGTTTGTCTCCGACCTGTACGAACACGGGATTCGTGTGAACTGACGGAAGGATACGCACAGCAACCCAGGACGATTGAGTGATCTCGATCGGGAAACTCATGGGTTCGACATGTCCATCGGCCACCAGATTTTTCGTCGCCACGACTTCACCATTCACGATAATCTCCACCGGTACGTTACGAGAATTCCCGAGGCGGCAACGCTCCAGATGCCAGTACGGCTTTTCGTCCAAGCGCTTGTTGCGAATGGACTCCGTCAGTTCCGTCGGTGATTCCTCCAACAGGCCCGCCGCATTGAATGTGACGTTGACGGTTTTCGGAGCGTCCAGCCTGAGTGTGCTCAGCGGATGATCAGCCGCGCGCTGACCGACACTGACGTCATCGACTTTGAAGTCCAGAATGTGACTCAGCCCATCGCCGCAGTAACTGCGACCGTCGCGCAGGCCTTCGATCCAGGTGTCATACGTCAGTTCCTGCCCCTTGTCGAGCTGTACGTAGATGCGGCCAAGTCCCACGCGATCTCCGTAGATGCACGGAAAATCTGTCTCGCCACTGATCCGAGTTGTCATGCCGCAATTGAGGGTGTGGTACCAGATATTGAGCTCCCAGATGGCTGGTGTGTCTACGGCTGAAATGAAATCGCAGACGTTGTGAGCTGTCGTGACAACGAATTCGTTGGCACCGATGCCATCAAAGCGTGGCATCTCGTAGTCCGGCAGTTTTGTGACCGCCTTGCCCGGCCATTCACGCGGAGCCCCGCCCCAGGGCTGGCCAGGAAACTTCCGCGATCCGTCCGGCATGATGTCAGGCAGCGCGAGTCCCCAGCCACTGTGACTGTAACCGACGACGCCTCCCTGATCGCGGCCCCACTTGAGGACGGGGAGCGTCCAGCTTGGCCATTGCTCCAGTCGTGTAGTGCCGGGATAGTCATCCTCCGTCAGCTTGAGCAGACACAAATGGCCGGCGTGCGACGATGGAAAACCGCTGACTTCGACATCGTAGCGCATCAGGTAATCTCGCGTGGAAAGTGCCGAGACCTGGCCGTTAAAGTACTCTTTCTGAGTATACCAGCACGGTCCCCAACTCAGCACGCAGCCGACGTTCAGGTCCTCGCCGAGAATATGGCGCATCATGGCTTCGGGGCCGACGCCTTCGGTCGGGCTGTCGTAGTGAGCGCAGCCAGCGGCATGGATATGATGGTCTCCCGAGTACCAACCTTGCTTCGCGATATGAATCCAGCGTTTTAGATCGACGGCGACGGTTTGTGCGGTTTCGTCCGTCACCGTAACGTTCAGACGCTGCGGCAGATATTCAGGGCCACGATTCACAACGAAAGAATAGTCGCCCGGAGGCAGCATGATGGATTCACCATCGGTGCGATAAACCTGATCATGGAAAAAGAAATCCGGCGCGAGTCGGCGGGAAGGCAACGGGTAGACTCGCCCTTTCGTGTCGCGAATGACGAAGTTCGCCGTTGTGGGCTCGCCATCAACGTCATGAATCTGCAACTTGACCGCGACTGCTGATTTGCAGTCAAACAGAATCGGCACTGCGTTACGGAAACCAATATCCTGTGTGCCCGCGCCGATATGAAACGAGAGTGATGCTTCACGCTGGCCCGCATCGCGGCTGTAGAGCAGCAACACGCGATACTCCACCAGTAACCCGGACAGTTTGTCCTTCAGCGGCTCGCGCTGCAGCATGTTGAGGTCGAGAAAGCGATCGGGGACGTCTTCGGGATTCACAAGTGTCTGATTCTTGCGTGGCTCTTCACGAGACCCGCGTCCCTGCTGGTAGGCGGGCAAAGCATTCGGGCTTTCGGCCAGCAGAACCGGGTTGATTCCCGCTTCATTATGCACTTTGATCAGAAATGCCCGCCATCCCTGCTGCATCAGTTCTTTCTTCACAGGACCTTCGGCAACTTTGACACGGCTTTCCGCATTGATATTCACGAAGGCCAGACAGAGCGGATCCAGAATCAGCTGCAACTGCTTCACGGCATCCTTGTCTTCGGGCATGGCGGCGGCGTCCGCCATCTTTTTCCTGACATTGTCACTGAATGGTGCGCCGGCAAAATCCATGGCTTCGACGAGACGTCGAGTTGCCGCGACAAATGGCTGTCGTTCTACTCCTGTGATCACTTGTAAAGTGTCATTTGCATGGGCGATCGGTCCTGCGAGGATGATCGTGGACTCCATCGCGAACACAACTGCCAGAAAAATTCTCATATGCCCCGAAATTTTCATCGCCATTCTCCTGTCAGGAAAAGTGTGGATCAGGGAAGTTATACTCTACCGGAAATCAATTGTTTAGCGTCAACGCACGGTCCCTCGGCAAGAAGTGCAGTCGCCGATTTCGGTAGGTCCTGTTTGCCGAGCAGGAATTCACGCTTCCGTCTTTTCCCACGCGCCGCACTTCGCCATGCCAACCTCGCAAACCATCACATCAGCCAGACTCACGTCCCTTGACCAGTTTCGCGGCTATACGATGTTCGGGATGTTACTGGTCAATTTTCTGGGTAGCTACGCCATCTGCCCGCGGATTCTGCGTCACACGCATGATTACTGCAGTTATGCCGACACCATCATGCCTCACTTCCTGTTCGCTGCCGGGTTCGCGATGCGGCTCAGTCTGGGCAAACGCATTGAGAAGGATGGTCGAATGCCCTGGGGCAGAGCCGTTCGCAGAATTCTGGGGCTCGCCGGCGTCGCGATTGTCTGGTATTCGATCTGCGATTTTTCGAGCATCGTGAGAATGTTTCAGACGGAACATTGGCTGACAGTACTGGCGACACTCGGGAAACGCAACCTGTTTCAGACGCTGTTGCACATCGCGGCCACGTCGCTCTGGATCCTTCCTGTGATTGCAGCGACTTCCAGAGTCCGGATTTTTTATGCCGCGCTTTCCACTATTCTGCACATCATTCTGTCGTGGTGGTTCAATTTCCTGTGGGTGAATTCAAGTCCTGGTGGCATCGATGGAGGACCGCTGGGTTTTCTCACCTGGTCGGTCCCGGCATTGTGCGGGACTTTGGCTTGTGACGTCGTCCGAAATTTCGGGCCGGCTTCGGCACTGCGACTTGCTGGCTGGGGACTTGCGGTAATGGTTTTCGGGTGGCTGTGTTCATTTGGAACTATGCTGTACGACGTACCTTTGGAGCAATTGGAATCGCAACCGGAGAGTCGACTTGCCGCAGATCCCGTCGTCCCGTCTGCTGCGAGATTTCAAAGCTGGCACGGAAAAATCGCGGAACCGCCGTTTGTGCCGCCTCCGGATTCTGCGCATCGCAAATGGAATTACTGGATGATGAGTCAGCGATGTGGCAGCATGTCCTATACAACATT
>JAYSPO010001515.1:0-1658 GCA_043722015.1 Candidatus Kuenenia sp.
GGAATCTCCGGACGATGCGTGCCTTGATACCAGGTGAGCGCTACTTCCGGCTGATCCCCTTCAGCCGCGTATTCATAACGCACATGCATGGATGCCGGAGCAAGCTCCTTGTGCGCAGGACCACCGAAAGGTTCAATGGTTTTCGGGGCTTTCAGCTTGAGAGCCCAGAACGGCAGATCGACCCAGTGACTTCCCAGATCGGACATCGTCCCATTGCCGAAGTCCCACCAGCGATACCACTTTGGACCGGGAAAGTAGACGTTGTTGTAAGGTCGTTCCGGAGCCGGTCCCAGCCACAGATCCCAGTCCAGTTCCGGCGGAATCGGATCTGCGTTTGCCGGGCGATCCTGCACGGTCACGATATCTCCGTGCGCCTTGGCTTCTTCGGGAGACTGCAATCCCCAGGCTCGCCCGACCCAGACATGGCATTCGGAAACTTTTCCGATTGCACCCGTCTGAATGAGTTCCACGACGCGGCGATAATTGTTTTCGGCATGAATCTGCGTGCCCATCTGAGTCGCCACGCCAGCCGTTGCGGCCGCTTCACGAATTCGGCGAGCTTCATAGATTCCGTGCGTCAGCGGCTTTTCGCAATACACATGTTTGCCGAGCTGCAGCGCGGGCAGAGTTGCAAAGGCATGGGTGTGCTCGCAGGTACTGACGACGACCGCATCAAATTCATCAGGATGATCAAAAACACGGCGGAAGTCTGTGTTTCGTCGGGCTTTTGTGTGCTGTTCAGCCGCCTTGTTCAGATTGTTGGCGTTCACATCGCAGAGTGCTGCGATATGTTCGGACGACACCGATTGCAGATTGCTGCCTCCACGCCCGCCGCAACCGATGACGGCGATGCGAAGTTTTTCCTGCGGCGAAGGAGCCGCAGGCAGGCCGCTCACATACAGCGCTGCGGCAATGGCGGAAGTGGATTGCATGAACGCACGGCGCGTGGAATTCTGGGAGGGATTCACTGGGGGAGACTCCTTAAGGAACTGGATTGAGTCGAATCGCAGGATACCGGACTTCTGCGATTGTGAACCCCGACGCCGTGCAATGCAACTGAACGGGCGTGACCGATGAAAACCCGGTTGAAGCTAAAATGGTCGCCATTCGAAAATGCCACGCAGGGTTCTGCTCATACTCTTCCGCACGAACGTGTAGAAATCCAGCTGGAGCAGGAATGGTCGCCATTCAAGACCACGCCGTACGGCTCGGCTCACACTTTCCCACATGAACGTGTAGAAATCCGGTTGGAGCCAGAATGGTCGCTGTGTGAGAGCACGATGCAGGGCGCTGCGAATGGACCAAAACGCCAAATGAAACAAATGAGCAAAGTCGTTCATTAGTCCTGAATTCCAGCCATTTCTCCCGGACGTTACGATCTGAATTTCTTTAAACACTTTCAGCAAAGCAGAATGTTGATGAGGCTGGCCACTTGAGGAAGGTTTGCAACGCCGCCTAAGACCAACCAAAAAGAATGATATCCTCGTCGAAATCCGGGTAAAGTAAATCCCCGCATTTTTCAGGGAGATCGTTTGATTTCTGAAATTGATTCAGAATGCCGTGATTCTTCATGTCAGCCTGCGGTGGAACTCACCGTTTTTCATGACGGCCAGCACGTTGCGGCGGTCGAGCAGCACTTTCGGATCAACGAGCGGGTT
>JAYSPO010001516.1:0-3544 GCA_043722015.1 Candidatus Kuenenia sp.
GTCGTGGAAAACTGTCTCGGTTGATGAGTCTTGAAGGACAAATGCTCATCACGGCGGAGCGTGATGGCTACTTTGGGTTGCGGGCGAAGCCCGCGCTGAGTGTTTTGTGGTGGTCCAAAACCATTCGCGGCAACTCAAGTGCCAGGAGTTTCCTCTTAACGCAAAAAAGCGACGACAAGTCATCGCTTTCCTTGAGTCGCGTGCTGGAAGTTCAGAGCTCCGAAGACCCAGCTTGCTGACGTACCTCGCCTGCGGCACTCAGGCTGCTACTGTGCAACAATTCAACCTGTAATCGGCTTGATCCAGATATTGCGATATCGTACCGGATCCCTGTGGTCCTGGAGATAAATCGGGCCGTCTTCCGGTCCTTCGGCGACCGGGGCGGCGCGTGTGCCGCGCGGGAGTTTGACTTTTTCATGGATGACCACACCATTGTGCTTGACCGTCATCCAGGCATCGTCCGTCTTCTTACCAGCGGCGTCAAATTTTGCGGCGTGGTATTCGACGTCGTATGTCTGCCAGCTCAGAGGCGGGAAGCACATGTTGACGTCTGGTTTTCGAATTTCATAAATTCCACCGCATTCATTGTCTTCGCCTGTCAGACCAAAGGAGTCCAGCATCTGGACTTCGTAACGTCCCTGCATATAGCACCCGCTGTTGCTGCGACCCTGGCCGCGACCGATTGGCATGTACGACAGCATAAACTCCACATGCAGTTCGAAACTGCCGAATTTTTCTTTGCTGGTGACTCCTGGCAACAGCAGCTTGTCTTCGCTCAGCTTTCCACCCTCGAAATGATCGGCAGTTGTTCCGTCAAACAGCACGACGGCTCCTTCCGGCGGCTTGCGTCCGATCGTGGATGACACGCGTGTCGTCTTTGAAATTTCACCCAAACGCACTTTGTCGGCGTTGATAATCACCAGACTGCCGTCCTTGATTTCGCCCTGTCCGGTTTCGCCCTTGAGCACCGCCGTCTTGCCACTCACTTCACCTGCTCCACGAATTGGTGGATTGCCGTCCCAGCCATCGCCAGGCAGGCCGCCGATGTACGCAGCCCAGGCCAGTTTGTTGTTGCCTTCCGAAACAACCTGAACTCCCAGTTTGGCTTCGTTATCACCCACCTTGATCGTTCCGGTGTATTCACCCTGAACGGCAAACTCCGGCCCGGCCTCTTCGCTGGTGAGGAACGCTGTCTTTGGATTATTCGCATCGTCCGCGAGGACACTGCCGCAGATCATGACAATCGCGGCGGAGAAGTGGATCAGTTTCATCGAATTGAACTCCGGGTGAGATGGATGTGACGTGTGTGTCGTGGATCGGCGTTGAACTGCTTCAGTTACCAGTTACCAGTTACCAAAGTCCTATGTTCGGCCTTCCCAGCTTGACTTCATAAATTTCAATCCGTTCTTCGCAAGGTACTCTTCCGACGGAAACATGCGACGCCAGATTCGAGTTGCTGCGGCAAGATCCGGAAGAGCAAGTCCGAACGCTTCGATCATCAGCCAGCCGTCGTATTTCGCGTCTTTGAGTGCCTTGAAGGATTCGTCCCAGTTGACTCCGCCATCACCGGGCGTCGAACGATCATTTTCGGAAATGTGAACGTGAACCAGTTGATCGGCGCAGGCTTTGACCGCTTGAGTGATCGATTTTTCTTCAATGTTCGCGTGAAATGTGTCGTACATGGTTTTGACATGCGAGTGACCCACTTCACGACAGAACAGCGCGGCATCGGCAGCGCAGTTGAGAAAGTAGCATTCGAAGCGATTGAGGTATTCTACCACCAGAGTCACACCGTTGGCTTTGGCGTAGTCTCCAGCCTGCGACAGGATTTCCTTCGCGCGGTTCCATTCGTCTGCTGTCCGCCCGGCACCGGAGAATTCTCCGAGAGCCGAGTGGATCGGACCACAGAGATGAGTTGATCCGGCTGCGGCACAGCAGTCGATCGCCTTTTTCAGACGGGCAAGTGCGGCAGCTCGAATCGCCGCATCCGGAGAAATCGGATTCTGATCGACCGGGCACACGGTCACTGCGGTCGATTCCATGCCGCACTTCTTCAGTTCAGCACCGATCTTCGCATATTGGTTGACATCGAAGTCAAACATAGGAAGTTCGACACCGTCAAAGCCCCATTGCTTCAGGTTGTGCAACAGTGGAAAGTGATCTTCGGTGACTCCGGCCGTCCAGAGCAGAAGATTCATGCCATATTTCATCAATCAGATTCCTTGGGGGAAGATGGGTTTTGAACTGTGAACAGTTGCTTTGAATCCGGAGGTGATCCTGAATCAAGTGGCTGCAGAAACCTTGCTCAGAAAGTCGGCAGGCGGCGCGCCCATGATATTAAAGCCACAGTCCACATGCACGACTTCACCCGTCATTCCACTGGAGAGCTTGCTGAGCATCACCATGCCCATGCTGCCGACTTCATCGACATCCAGATTGCGCCGCAACGGAGAAATTGTGGCGTTCACAATCTGCATCTCATCAAAGTCGCCGACGCCGCTTGAACTCACGGTCCGAAGCGGTCCGGCGCTGATCGCGTTGACACGCGTGCCGTAAGGCCCCAGTTCACTTGCCAGATACCGCACGCAGCATTCCAGTGCCGCCTTGCAAATGCCCATCAGGTTGTAACCGGGAATGACTTCTTCACCGCCAAAGTAGGACAGCGTCAGGATACTGCAATCCGGGCTGAGTGCATCCTGCTTCTTTGCTGCACCGGCGACGGCCAGCAGGCTGTACGCACTGATTTCCATCGCCGCCTTGAAGCCATTTCGACTGCACGCCCAGGTTGGTCCGGTCAGGTCAGCGGGTGGAGCGAATGCGATGCTGTGAACGATGAAGTCGATCTTGCCAAACGTGGCAACGGCTTTTTCAACCACAGCGGCGATGTGCTCATCGTTGCAGACGTCCATTGGCATCAGAAACTTACTGCCGATAGGATCCACCAGTTTGCCGACCTTGTTCTGATTCTTCGGACGATCACCGGTGTCCGGAAGGTGCGTAAAACCGATCTCTGCGCCTTCGCGATGCAGATGTTCCGCAATAGACCATGCGATCGATCGATCGTTGGCGACTCCAAGCACGATGCCCTTTTTACCGGTAAATAAACCCATTTGTCGTCTCTGCTACTGAAACTGGATGTCGAACCTGCAATTAGAGCAGTTTCCTTCTTTTTATAGCCGGATTCGTCAGAATTCGCGACGTGATGCTCATGCTGCAACGCACCAAAGCTCTCACGCACTCTGCTACAGGTTTTCGAAAACCGCTCCAAAACCGCTTCCCCATGGCGGGGATTTAGTTCGGGGCATGATAGAGGCTGACTTTGCCTCGGAAAAGCGAGTCGCGGGATTCATCGCTCAGTTCTGTCGACATGCCGAAAAGATCGTTCTTTTCGGGGATCTGGAGCATCTGGCGGGAATAAATGGGTAAATGCTTGGCTTTGCCCACACCCCATAGTTGCCCGTCACTCCGTGGCGGCAAGGCTCGCGTCGGAGACACGAACAACAATGACCGCGATTCCTGTAGCTTGGACATTCATGTCCGAGAT
>JAYSPO010001517.1:0-1100 GCA_043722015.1 Candidatus Kuenenia sp.
CCCTGCGGCGAAATGGTCAACTGGTCAGCGCGCAGAATGTTCAGCCAGTTCATGGTCCAGTAATCGACATATTCCTCGCGTTCCAGTAAGCGATCGACCAGGCGTGAGCGTTTGTCTGGCGACGTATCGTTCAGGAACTGGCGGACCTCTTCTGCTGTTGGCAGCGTCCCGATGGTATCCAGTGACACGCGCCGCAGAAACGTAGCGTCATCTGAGAGCGGGCTGGGTTCGATGCCGAGGCGTTCGAGTTTGTTCCAGGCCAAAGTGTCAATGAAGTTGTTTTCCGGCGGACGGGCAAACTTCACGCCTGGACGCGGCAGCGTAATGCGGCATGTGGCGACGTGTCCCAGGTGCCGTACCAGAATGGCGGCTTCACCGGGAATCTCGCTGGCCTGGATCAGACCGCGGGAATCAACATCGGCGATGGAAGCGGCGTTGGATACGAATTCTGTTTCGTTGGTGACGCAGCGACGGTGGCCGGAAGCATCGATCGTGCTGACCTGAATCTGTTGAGTCTCACCAGCCAGCAGGACTTGCTGTAGTGGTTCAATTTCAATACCGACAATTTCCGATGCGGGATCGTCGACCGCATCGAATCGGGCACCTTCGGCAATCCACCGCAGGAGTCGTCGATCACGGTAACTACCAGGCTCGATCCGTTGACCGCCGCCGTGAGGTGTCCTTGCCGACGCCTTCAGAAACAGCAGACTGCTGGCAGGCGAAGCCGCCGAGATGCGACGACCGCGACCTTCGAGCACCAGTGCCTCGAAGTCCGCTTCCGCGTCGTAACCGAAGATGCTGAGCTTGAATCCGTTCTGACCTTCGGCTTTGCCATGACAGCCGCCCGAGTTACAGCCGGCTTTTGTCAGGATCGGAATGATCTCGCGGCGAAAGGAAATCGGCACCGGATTGTCCAGTTGGCGGACGGTGATGGGGATCGTGATCCGTTCATCGGCCAACTGTATGACGATCGAGCCCGCGCCATTCGCCACGGGGCTGATCAGACCGCGGTCATCGATCACCGCAATGCCGGGCGGATCGATTTGAATCGACACCTTGCGTGTGAGATCGAGCAATCGTCCCGCAGCGTCTGCGTCATA
>JAYSPO010001518.1:0-1862 GCA_043722015.1 Candidatus Kuenenia sp.
TGAGTGGGTAGCCATGTCTCCGGCGTCTGAGGACACGGGGTTCGAGACGGCCTGGGCGGTTGGCGACTTCGCAATTTGCGATTTGAGCCAGCAGCGTCAGGCAGTGTCTGCGGATCTGAGCCGGCGTCAGCAAGTTCCCGGAAAGGAGTTGCCAGGACGCAAGAACGTACTGACATGTACTTGTGAAGCTGATTTGACGAGGCTTTTTCCCGTGAAGGGCTGCGGCGTTTGCGGCCGTTGTCCGGATGAGATTATACGCCAGCAGAGTTATCCATAATTCACGCCGAACCATATGCGGCGACTTACATCGAACATGGCCCAGATTCAGATTGGACTTGATCGAGCGAATATCTAACTCCGAATTCCAACGGAAACCATAGAGCTCCGCAATCTCTTCGTGGCTGTATTTTTCGGGATCGGTCAGTGTGGTAACGACCGTGATCTGTTTCGTGCGGCGACCTTTCTCGACCACCGAATAACGCAGCTCGCGAAGTTCCAGCGTGGCGGGGATGCGATCATAGGTTGCCTGATCCATCCATGCAGGTCGGACGGGTCTGGTCCAGACGATGAGATGATCGTCCTTTCCGAGACGTTCGCCTTTGCGAAAATCGGACTTCCGCATGTGATGCAGTCGAGCACAGACATCGACTCCCTGGAGTTGCAGCAGAGCGAACATCATGAACGAGCAGTAGTAGCGATCAAACACGGCGATGTCACCCGACAGCAGCGACGGCAGCAAAGATCGCAGCAGTGCCGATTCACCAGTTTCCTTACCCTGATACGGACCAATCGCAGCGTCCATCACGGCGGCTGTTGCCAGAGACAGAATCGCGACAGCCCGAGCGATCGGCAGGCCGACGCCCTTTCTCTGTGTCCTCGGGTGCGGAAATTCGGCTTCATTTTCGGGAGTTGCAGGCATCGTGACTGTGAACCCATCGATCAGTTTTGCATGGCGCTTTTTCCACGACCATGTCTCATCGGCCCGCTGTTCGAGATCGGCTGCGACGTCGTTGCTGAGTTCGTGCAGAGCCTTCAATGACAGTTTTGCCCGAGCTTTGCAGTAGTCTCCGGTATCGGCCGTGGGCGGCTCAACACCGACTTCAAGACAGTGGCTGACAATTCTCGCGACGGCGGATTGGCACGACGCTTCTTTGCCATCTTTCAGCACCTGAGACAGAAATGCCCAGACCACGATGACCGTGGAATAAGCATCATTCATCCCAAAGAGCCCGCTATTGCGACCGAAGGCGTTCTGGATTTTCTCCGCCGTCAGCACTTCGGAAAACGGCAGCCCGTCCTGAGACAAAAACGCGTCGCTGATCTGCCGAAAACTTGCGCTGCGTGAATCGGCGTTCTCTGGTATTTTTGCATTCATGAAATAACCCTCCCTAGTTTTTCTCGGCAGGAGAACCAGGGAGGGCTTCCATATCATCGCCAGAGGCGGGCTTTTTAATCAATACCACATCTGACGACCGGAGCTTATAATAATCTCTGGTCCGCCAATAGACTAGGTCGCGCGCCGACAGGATTTTGACAGTGCCATTCGTGACTGGCACCTGCGTCTCTCGCTCGCAAAAGGCTTTTTACTGCAAGAATCTTACTACGAATTCACCTCGCTGTGGATTTACAAAAATGCTCAGAGATTGTCCGTTAGGACTGTCCGATGCTCGAATCCGGAACACAGATTCTGAATAGGACAAAGAATGACCTACTTCGAATCTCGCCCATTCATCCTTCCAGCGTTGATCAAGATTCGGCTCTTCCAAGAGAATCATCCCTTCGTGACCTGCAAAAGCCAGTAATTCGCTTCTAAACTCAGCCACATTAACCACTCCTCCCGACGCCGATGTTTTCCATGTTCC
>JAYSPO010001519.1:0-9106 GCA_043722015.1 Candidatus Kuenenia sp.
CCACGACCGGATGGCTAAATCTATGAAATTATTCAACCACCGGATTTCCCCAAAAATCTCGTTCCGCAAGGGGGTGCGGAAAATAAGGTTAAACGAGCCGGCGCCAACCGCGTGTGGTACAGCTTACTCCGTCACAACATCTGGCAACTGCAGTTCGCTGTCCTGCAGTACTGCGTTCGTCTGCTGCTGTTGAAAGTGATGCAGCTTCTGATTCAGAATCTGGTTGTCGAGTGCCAGAATTCTGACGGCCAGCAGTCCGGCATTTCGCGCTCCGGAAATTCCAATCGCCAGCGTGCCGACAGGAACACCGCCGGGCATCTGCACGATCGACAATAACGAGTCAAGACCATTCAATGCCTTACTCTGTACGGGGACGCCGAGCACCGGCAGTATCGTTTGAGCGGCGATCATGCCCGGCAAATGCGCGGCACCGCCAGCACCGGCGATAATGACCTTCAAGCCTCTGGATTCTGCTTCGGTCGCGTATTCAGACATCCAGGCGGGTGTGCGATGTGCTGAAACAACGCGGCATTCAAAAGCAACGCCGAACTGACGCAGGATATCCGCAGCTGCGGCCATCGTGTCCCAGTCGGACCGACTGCCCATGATGACACCTACGACGGGGGGTTCTGGACTCATAGTATTTTGCCGATCGTGCGGATATCGTGCAGTGGAAGCTGTAAAACGCCTTCTCAGCTACAGCTTACCGGTCGCAGCCCGTTTTCCAATCGAATAGTTGGTGGACCGGAACACGTTCTCGCGTTTGTCGCTGTCGCGAGTTCGGGAAGCGATTGAAAAAGGTGGCAGGTCGCTCGACGATGCCTGAGCCGGGCGTAGACTTTGTGGTGGTGGCGTTCAGACCACCAGATTCGCCGGAAACCTCGGCGATTCACAGGTGGACGGCAGACAGAAAGCCTGCCTCACGGCGTACTCGAACGAAATGATGATACGTGCGTAGTTCGACTGTCCGAGATTCGCTTGTAGTCCCGGCTTTAGCCGGAAAACAGGCTGAATGTTCATGGTTTGGCAGGCTGAATTTCCGCCTGAAGGCGGGGCTACGAACAAAATGCGACAGTCGAAACAGGATTCCTGCTGCATGAGATTCGCCATTGCCGGCAACAACGCGACAGCCTTTGATGTGCTGCGGGAACTGGCAGGTTCCACTGAGCACTCCCTGGTGCGCTGCGCGCTCTCAGGGGAATTGGCGGCGGCTGTAAGTCGCGCCAGTATTCCGGTGACCCTTGCAGCGACGGTCGAAGATGCGTTGCTGGCAGGCGATGTGGATGCGGTGATTGTCGCGATTGATGATCTGGACGAATCACTGCGCATCGTCCGAGCGGCGTCTCAAGCGGATCGGCATGTGATTGTCATTCCACCCGCCTTGTGTTCGCCGGCCTACTCGTTCGAGTTGCATCTGATCCTGGACGAATCACAGCGAGGCATCATGCCGCTGTTGCCGCGTACGGCGATTGCTGAACTGCCATTGACCGCCGTTGATCTGGGATTGGACGAACATGCAACCCGGCAGTTGTCGATCGAATTGTCGTTGACAAAGATCAGTCCGGCGGAGCTGCGTGCGTCTGTCATCCGGGGACTCGATTATTTGTCGGCCAGCGGATTCAAATTTACGCAGGTCACGGCGTTGGAATCGAACGCTCCTGACGGCAGCCTGATCTCGCGTTTGATTACGCTCAGCGCCGCAACGACGGCGGAAAAGCCATTACCGCCGGGCACGCTCACGATCAAGCCATCGACGGTGGCCTGGCGTGAATGTGTGCTTCACATCTCGCAGAACGACGCAACGATCAGAACAGTGTCCATCGTTGAGACCGCGAATGTCCTGGAGCGCATCGTCACTGTCTGCCAGTCGCGTGAAACCTGCGGGAAATGGATGGAAGCGTTTTCAGTCACACTGGAACTGGCGGAAGCAGTCAGTAAGTCGTTGCGGCGGCGCAGAACCGTCGATGTGCATTTCGATTCGGGCAGCGAAAAAGGCGTCTTCAAGAGTCAGATGACAGCAATAGGCTGCGGCATCCTGACATTCATGATGCTGGGCATGGTGGCCTACCTAATTGTGGCTCAATTGGTGCCACTGCCGGACAGCGTCCTGCACATTCTCCGCATCCTGTGGATCACGCCCCTCGTGTTGTTCCTGATCGCCCAGGTTCTGCTGCCCTTGGCGCGTGATCGTGGTAGTCGTGACTAGCACGATGACAAAGCGTGGTTTGTGGGTAGGCCGGACCAAGCGAAGCGCACGAACCGTGAATAAGACACCGGTGTCCGTCTCATCCAACAGGTAGTGTCTGCTGACATGCGAACGTCACGGTTTAGCGGTCGAAGACGAGAGATTTTCCACTTCTGAAACGCCTGACTTCGCCGCGCCGTTGCATCGGATTGCTCGTTGCTTGCCCTGCCAGACCGGTCGCCCCGATGCTTCAAGACGCGACTGTGCATCTCGCAAGTAAGCCGCAGTGTCGCCATTGTAGTCGGCAAGAATCTTGCACCTGGCAGCGTGTAGTTCGTCCAGGATTGTGTTACGAGTTGTCACTATGTACCTCCGAGAAATTCTGCCGGAGTGCAAATCAACATCCCCGACAGCCCAAACTCGTCGAGTAATCTGTAGACACGCGGAAGCTCATGGGCGTTCGCGATATGTGTACAGTTTTGCGTCAGTAAGTATTGTACTCCCGCCAACGCGGCTGTTGCAATGTGCAACGCATCCAGTTTTGCCTTAGCTGGCATCATCGATCGAGCGAGGATCTCGTTCGCGACGACTTCGGCATCCGGATTTGCAGGCAACACAGGAATGCCATCAATCAATAGTAAACGTCGATTTGCGGCATCAGAGTCGCCCAGTGATGCCTCGTCAATTACGAGTTGGGACGTGACTACTTCGTACAGAGGACGCTGTTCGGTCATCCATCGTCTTGCCTGTTCCTGAAGTACAGCCGTCGCCAAGTCCAAACTTTGACGTGCAGTCGCATGGCTGATGATCGACGTTTCAATGTAGACGGTGTCCATGCTGTCGTTCTACTTTCCACGAACCCTGGCCATTACCGGGCGCGAGACGAAAGGAAACCACTGCCAATCCGCGTTTTCGAGTGCTCCACGTGCATGGCCTTGTTCGTACTTGTTTTATGCTACGGCCCGGCAGCTGGCACGGACATTCGAATAAGAAAATCGCCGTCGATTATGACATCCGCGTAAGATTCCGATGAGTGCCAATTGATTGAGACGGGAAGACCACGTAATGATTTTGTATGTTCGTTGGAATTGAACATCCACCATGCCAACCACAAGAGGCTGGCTGTCAGGAATCCTATCAGGAACGTGTTGGGTTTTAGTAGGACCAATAAGCAACTCCGATTCGATGTCATTCATTGACAAATGGGACAAACCCCGAATTACACGCGCCGCAGAATTCACGGTATCAACATGCCCGAAGGGTGTCAATTTGAACAATCTCGTCGCTGGGCGGCGGGGTTTGTGCCGCGCGCGATTGAGGATGGCACATGCGTTTAACCGCAATACCGTTCAAAAAGTAGCAGGCACACTCCGTGTGCCGTTCGCTCAGGCTCGAAAAGCTTGGCTTTTAAAGGGTTGCGGCACACGGAGTGTGCCTACTACTTTCAATAATTGAACGGTATTGCGTTTAACCGCGTGAGCAACGCCCCACGCTTCGTATTTCAAATTTCAAATTTCAAATAGAACAAGCGCGGCCCGCTGGGCACGCGGTTAAACGAGCCGGTGTAAAGTGTCTGGCACCGTTGTCAGGTTCCTGTTGTCAGGTTTGCCCGCCACAGCGGAAGAGCCGAACGATCAGCGACGCTGACTTTTCCAGTCATTTGGCCGCATCAGTCGAGTGCTGGAAATGCGATTCCTGAATCTGTGCTTCCTGCCGAATGGGCGCTTGTACGCCACGTGCTATCCAAAACACTTCAAGGTCTGGTCGTGCGGATTGGAGCCGGTGAATGCCGTGTTCCGTAACTCCAGTCCGATTCAGGTCGAGCCGTTCGAGGTGTTCCAGTTCGGCAAGGAACGGTATTGAATGGTCGGTGATTTCTGTGTCACTGAGATCAAGTCCCGTACAATGATCCAGCGACCAGACCACAGGAAGCGAGTCATCAGTAATCGCGCCGTTTGTGAGTAACTTCACATCGCGAAATTTGATGCTGCAGCTCCGCGGACCGCCGCAGTAGATTTCGCATTGATCCCAGATCCACTGCAGAGTCACAAGATCAACTTGTCCCGCAGATTTCTGCTCAAGCTCTCGTGCCAGTTTTTCGATTCCAATGACTTCCGGGGGAGTCGGCCAAAAGAAATCCTGGATTATCACATTCCTGGTCCAATCAATCCCTGCTTCCCACTGTTCTTTCGGAACATCATCTGGGCGTCTCGCCTTGAATGATTCGATTCTGGAAGTGACCTGTTGCACGCAGGCGAAGTAAAGACGACGCTCGTGAATCTCTCGAAGCATTGGCACCACGACGCGGACGTACGCGAATACCACGAACAGCGTTAAGACTCCTGCACAGACAATCCATTTTCTGCGATTGGTCATGTTGCGTGCCCGTATTGAGAGAACCGACGCCGATGACGGCAAAAACTGACCTGCCAGTCCATTCTATCGCTTCACCAGCGTCTTCAACGCAAACTCAATCGCATTCATCAATGCCGTGATATCATCAACGGTGTTGTAGGCTGCGAGGCTCACGCGCGTCGTCGCAGAAACACCCAGATAGGTGTGAAGTGGCATCGTGCAATGATGCCCGTGCCGGGCAAATACGTCTTGCTGGTCGAGAATTGCAGCGAGATCCTCCGGATGGATGCCGTCAATGCGAAACGTGATGATGCCGCCGCGATGAGCCACATCCGGGCCGTAAATCGTGATGCCAGGGACGGTTTGCAACCGCTCCATCGTCTCCTTCGTCAGCGATTGTTCGTGCTGATGAATGGACGCAAGCCCGGTCCTCTGCACCCATTCTGCAGCCGTTCCCAGGGCAATGGCCTGCACGATAGGCATGGTGCCCGCTTCAAATTTCGCCGGAGCTGCCGACCATGATGACTCTTCAATCCGGACTTCGGAAATCATGTGGCCGCCAAAAATAATCGGGTCCATTTCTTCCAGACGTTCGGGTTTTCCATACAGGATGCCGACACCGGTCGGACCGTACAGTTTATGGCCACTGAACGCCAGAAAATCCACATCGTCCGCGATCACATCGGTCGGCAGATGCGGCACGCTCTGAGCCCCGTCCACGACGACACAGGCACCCACCGCGCGGGCGCGACGTACCAACTCGCGAATCGGGTTGACTGTCCCCAGCATGTTCGACATGCCTGTGATCGCCAGCATACGCGTGCGTTTGGTCAGCACAGAATCCAATTGATCCATGTCCAGCCGACCGTCAGGCGTGAGCGGAATCAGCTTCAACGTTGCGCCGCGTTCCCTGGCCAACTGCTGCCACGGAACAAAGTTCGCATGGTGCTCCATGACGGACGTCAGGATCTCGTCGCCTGCTTGAACATGTCTGCGGCCCCAGCCGGACGCAATCATGTTCAGGCCAATCGTCGTGCCGGGCGTGAAGATAATGCTGTTCGCTGACGCAGCGTTCAGGAACTTTGCGATCGTCGATCGAGCCCCTTCGAATTCCTCATCGATTCGTTGGCCAAATTGATACGTGCCACGATGGGCATTCGCGAAATATTGTTCTTCGACTTCACGTTCTTTATCGATCACGCATTGCGGCTTCTGAGCCGACGCGCCGCTGTCCAGAAAAATGGGTCGCGAACCGCTGGGCAGCGTCTGGCAGAGCACTGGAAACTGCCGGCGGATGACGTCCGCGTTGAGAACATCAATATTCTTCGGATCGACGCGCGATGTCAACTCCTGAACAGAACACGCCTTGCCGTTCACCCGATAAACTGAATCGGGCTCACCGCCGCCACTCTGTACAAGATGCATGCGAGCCAGTTTCAGGACTCGATCCACCATTCCCCGCAAACCGTTGCGACGCTGAGGTGTGATGTGCTGCTGCAGATTGAGTCGATGGAACACTGCATCAATGTCGTATTCCAGAATCTCGCGGGCTGTTTTGCCGTTGTAGGATGCTTCCAGAATCGCAATCAGCCCGCGAACAATATTCGAATCGCTGTCAGCGACGATATTGAACCTGGCAGTATCGTTGGCACCATCAACGTCGGTAATCAGCCACACCTGGCTTTGGCAACCATGGACTTTGTTTTCATCTGTCCGTGCCGTGGCGGGAAGTTCCGGCAATCCATCGCCAAGTTCAAGCAGATACAACGACTGGTCCTGCCGATCCAGATCAGCGAATTCTTCGAAGATTTCTTCAAGTGTCAGGAGCATTGGCCGTACGATGAAACAGGGTTTGAGTCAGGGCTTCACAGAATTTCCAGGAGCGGTCCTGCCGGTGACTTGATCAATTCCTTGAACACCTGCATGGCGACGTTCTGGCAGACGTTCCGCAGTGCATCGCGCGATGGATTCTCTTCGGTCAGCATCTCCATGATCTTGCCTCGGTCACAGTATTCGCGAATACAGCCATTCATCGGGATTTCGCCAAGGAACGGAACTTTCAGCTCCTGAGCCACCTTCTGAGCGCCACCGCGACCAAAGATCTCGCCCGACATGTTTTCCACGAATCCAAGAATCGGTACGTTGACCTTTTGATACATATCCACGGCCTTGATCGCATCCAGCAGCGCAACCTGTTGCGGCGTACAGACCACGACCGCTCCGGCCAGACTGACCTGCTGCGCCAGAGTCAGTGCGACGTCACCGGTGCCGGGCGGAAGATCGATGATCAGATAATCCAGTTCGCCCCACTGCGTGTCTTTCAGGAACTGAGTCAATGCTTTATGGAGCATCGGGCCGCGCCACACGACCGACTGACCCTGTTCAATAAAGAATCCCATGGACATCAGCTTCACGCCTCCGACATCGATCGGCTCCATGCGCATGACGCGGTTCCCCTGTTCATCCTTCATTTCAGTCGCTGCCGGTTGCCCTTTGGCGTTCATCATGTGAGGAATACTCGGGCCATAAACGTCCGCATCCATCAGACCTACGCGGCAACCCATCGAATGCAGTCCGCAGGCCAGCGCGGCGGCCACCGTGCTTTTGCCGACACCGCCTTTGCCACTGCCAACGGCGATAATGTTGTGTACGTTGAGACCAATTCGACCGCCAGCGTCTTTGCCACGAACGGTGGAATGCATCTCGATCCGAGGCTCCAATTCTGCGGCGGCGAATTTGATCCGCTGACGGATGAGTTCTTCCAGTTTCTTCGAGGCTGGATACGCCGGCGTTGGCAGTTCGATGCGAACTCGAGCGTCATTACCGTTGACAAACGTATCGCGAACCATGCGCAGGTCGCCCAGCGACTTTTCCGTGCAGGGTTCAATAACGTTGGAAACCAGAATTTTGAGTTGTTCAGCGGTTGGCATGGAGGTGGACTGATGAAATTCTGCGGAGGAAACGTACGGAATCAGCGACCCGTTTTCGGGGCCATATTCCGGCATCGTACGTCGTTAGAACGTCAGTTCAACCGTCGAGAGAACTCAAGTTCCCTTGATTCGCAGAAACAACTCAGGCCACGCTGGGAGACTCACAGGACAGCGGTGCTCCCCCCGTGTCTCGGTCTCGCTGAGACCGAGAATCGATAGGCCACGGTCCCGCTGCGAGTCTCAGCGAGACTCGTAATAAGAGGATCGAGGCGCAACGCCTCAGATTGCAGACAAGCTGCCGGATAAAACTATCGACATTCACTAAGCAGGCCGGACGAATCTCAAACGATCGCCGTCAAGCGTCTTGACAACGTCAAGTGTGCGATTCGCAATGTGTTTCGCTGTCTCGAGCCCAACCAAAAGCAGGGATTGACCGCTTCGAGCAAAGACGACGTCGCCTTTTTGTTCGGTGTCAGGGCGGAACTGGACATGTCCATCCTCCACCGTGATTCGAACTGCGACACCTTCCGGCTGACGCTTCAGTTTTCGCTTCAGACGTGACAATGCTGTTTCTGTGACCTTAACCATGAATACCCCCCCAGGCAACAGGACCTACCACAACCGCTCGGTATTGCACGGAACATGCTTTTCCCGAGCGTACATACTAACACATCACAATTCTAAAGCGAGTCCAGCAACGCAGATCGTCGTCCGGTGGCTGAGCCGAACGGCTTTGCTTCGTCGCGATCACGTGCTTCATTCACGGTCATCGATCGCCCGCCGAGCGAATTGCCGTTCAGCCGTGCAATTGCCTCTTCAGCGTCTTCCATGCCTGGCATGTTAACGAATGCAAACCCGCGAGGTGAACCAGTACCACGCTCAGTCATCACGCGCACCGTTGTCACGCGACCATAGCGTTCAAACACATTTCGAACCTCAGACTCGGTGGTCTGGAACGAAAGGTTGCCAACAAAAATCGTAGTCATTCCATACTTCTTGCCCAGAACAGGCATTACGACAAGTCAGCGATGGCTGCAAAAGATTGCAACCGCACATCAGGCCTCACACAGGTGAAAAGCCGAACCGGAACACTCCGGATAAACGCCGCGCAGACGGCGACTGACTTGCAGCGATGTCATTCGAGCCGCACATTTCGGCGGCTGTCATGCTGCGTAAAGGTCTTCATTGCGAATGACCGGCGACGCAAAATATTCCGACTGCTTTCCAGAAATCCTCAAGCCGGTCGTTGGTGATTGCTGTAACAGACAGCGTCACTCGGGAGGCACTGAACGTCAGGCAACTGACGAATGGACAGGCGTTGTTGTCGATACGCCCAGCAGGCAGAATGTATGTCGAACCAGAGGACAGAATTACCAGCTCAGCAGTTCGACACACCCAGTATAGGTGTTATCGACGAAAATTGTGAGTAGAATCTCCAAATACTTCTGTCACACTTCTGTCACAAGCCGCAACAACCGTCGCAGTCAGTGTTTATGACTCCAGCGGATTGCCCTCGAGCCAAAGTCGACGACCACATCTCCCTGGTCGGGTGCAGTCGCGGATGATAGTAAGAACCCGTCCATCAATAAATCCGTGTCTTCCGGGCCGTGGTTGTGCGAAAGTGCAGGCAATCCCG
>JAYSPO010001520.1:0-2171 GCA_043722015.1 Candidatus Kuenenia sp.
CAGTCCAGCCCCGGCCACCCGATCATGTCCGGCTACTTAGCTCAAATCGCCGCTCGCACGATTCAACATTGGCACATGGCCAAAGCAATCCACCATGCTGCACAGTCTGATGTCGTTGTCGTAACCGAGGTCGCACAGATTGCGACCACCATTGGTAACCCGCATTGCTGATTCAATTCTCGCGGACAGGTTTCCAGCGTCGCCAGCGATTGAAGTGTCCCCCACGCTCTGACGCCAGAAACTCTGTGCGATTCGAGCGCAATCATTCCGCAACCACCGCTGCGCGATTGAATGAGTCTCTGCGTCCATTTGTTGCAGCGCCTCCACGACAGCCCCGGCAAACAGCACATCTTCCCCCGTGATTTCACCGTCGGTGCCTGCGCAGACCAGATGCACAGGACGTTGATCAGCGTGCAGTCGGTCGACCACCGCCTGTCGATTGATAAAAGCCCCGATCAGAATGGTTTCCGCAGCGGCGGATTTCAGCAAGGCCTGAGTACCATTGGTCGTCGTAAACGCGATCGTCTTGCCTGCGACTCGACCTGGTGCATATTCCGTGGGCGAATTGCCGCAATCGAAACCTTCAATGAGGACTCCCCCACGTTCGCCACCCAGCAGCACGGCTTCCGCAGGCGATTGTTCGCGAATTTTCCGAGCTTCATTCGGAGTGCCGCACGGGATCACTCGTATCGCCCCGTTGTGGAGCGCCGTGATGATGGTGGATGATGCCCTCAGGATGTCGATGATCACGACTGCGCCACCCTCCAGATTTGCAGGGTTCATCAGGGCAGGCAGAAAATGGACGTTCAAGGGCTGCAAAACTGAATTCCTGTGTGGTGGTGGTGTAGGATGGACATTCATGTCCGTCGCATTGTCCCGGAAATGTTGTCGAGGGGAAGTCTGCGTTACCTCAAAACACGTGTGTCCCTGGCACGCTTATTGATTCCACTGAACATCTTGGCGCGGGCTTCGCCCGCAACCGAAACAAGTAAGCAGATTTCGCTGAAATCTGTTGTGCCGACTTCGGCGAAGTCGGGCAACATTTCGTCGGCCTCAAAACGATGCGCTGCGATCCACGGTATCCTCTTGTGGATGCAATCAACGCCGAAACGAATCAGGTATGTCGATCCACTTTGAAACGAATCTTGTCGATGCTCACTCTGTGAATCCCCAATTGCCCAGGGACTCATCAATCGCTGTGCAAGAATCTTACGGCAACCTCGCAATGTCTGCACGAACGTTCACATACACTGCGACGAATCCAGAATTGCGTTGATTCCTGTCCACCGCAGCAATGACGCGCTGCAATTGTGAATGTAATCTCCAGAGTCCGATCAATGTCGCTTCGACGTACCTGGGAGTTCCGTGAATGCATCCGCTTGAACCACTCACCGCAGCAGAAGTCAAACAGACTGTCGACATCCTGACGCAAAATGGAAAAGTGAATCCCACGACACGCTTTGTGTCGGTGAGTCTGAAGGAACCCGATAAGCAGTCGGTGCATCATTTTTCAGAAAGCAGCCCTCCGGATAGGGCAGCGCAGGCAGTGCTTTTTGATAACGCTCTGAACCATTGCTACGAAGCGTCGGTGTCTCTTACGGCTCAAGAGCTTTTGTCGTGGAAACATGTTCCCGATGTACAGCCCACGATGACAATCGACGAGCAGACCGAGTGCGAACAGGCTGTGCTGAATTCTGTGGAATTCAAGACAGCCCTGAAGCGGCATTGCGGGACGGATGATACCAGCCTTGTGATGGTCGATATCTGGAGTGCCGGGAATTATGGAAGCCCGGAAGACAACTCACGGCGGCTTGCCAGACCGCTGTGTTTTCTCAGGACAGATCCGACTGACAATGGTTATGTTCGCCCGATCGAAGGATTGAGACCCGTTGTTGACCTGAACACCATGACGGTGATTCGAGTCGAAGAGCACGGAGTCCGGGCCTTGCCTCCTGAGCCAGGAAATTACGCGGCCGATCGAGTTCCGAATCAACGAACTGACATCAAGCCACTGGAAATTACGCAACCGGATGGTCCGAGTTTCGAAGTGAACGGATATCAGGTTCGCTGGCAAAAATGGAATTTCGTCATCGGCTTTAACGCTCGCGAAGGGCTGACTCTGCATCATCTGCGATATAACGACGAAGGGCAGGATCGATCAATTCTGTACC
>JAYSPO010001521.1:0-1886 GCA_043722015.1 Candidatus Kuenenia sp.
ATGTCCGTCCCGTTGATCCGTACGGCATTGGGACTTTCGCTCGCCTGCAGTACGATCCGGAGCGTGGTGGTGTCGTCGATGCCTGTCGGGCAATGAAAACCACGAGTCAGCAGTACACCAGATTCACGTTGTGATTCAGGGATCACAAACGGCAATTGACAGCGGATCACTTCGCCGACAGGCTGCCCGTTGGCATCAATGAGTTGTGATTCCCATGGCCCAGCCAGGCGAATTCTGTGATTCTTCATAACGCAGGGTCTGTCATGTTCTGTGCGGTTAACTGCCGGAAATCAACTGCGTCAGGAACAACTCCGGATCATCGACAGGTTTCGGTTGATCGCCATCCCATTCGACAAGTCCTGTTTGTTCGATCACAAACATCGCTGGCCTGATGTCGGCCACCGGGCCTTTGGAAGGCAGGATCGCGGTGCCCCACTTGACCGAACCGGAATCCGGGTATCCGGAGCGGGTGTCATGGAGCACAGGGAAAGGAAAATTCTCAGCCTGCGATTTGAATTCCGGGGTCAGCGGCGTCGAAATCGCGATCAGTCTGATGCCAGTCCGTTTGATCGCCTCAGCAAACTCCCGAATTCGCCGCATCAATGGATCACCGTCGAGTCCTTGACGGGCGTCAAAGAAAACCAGCACAATTCGATGTCGATGCAGATAGCTTTGCAGGTTCACCTGTCGGCCATTCTGATCAAGCAACTGAAATGCCGGTGCGGGCCGGTCATCTGCAAACGTGGCCGTGACCTTCACCGCATCATGAGGAGTCAGAATTCTCCATGTCGTCGCTGCGGCGACCAACAGTAACACGCTGCCAAAGAGTTTTTCACGAAGTTGCATTATTCTGATCTCGAGTCAATTTCTGCCTTAGACGCTGAAATCCGCGAATCCAGCGATCGTAGTTGTCTGTTTTCATCGCAAAAAATTCCGCCACCTGAGGCTGCGGCAGAATCAGAAATTCTTCCCGCCGAATTCCCTCCAGCACACTTCTCGCCGCATCGTCGGCGGTGATCGAATGCAGATGCAGGTAGCGATGGATCGGATCGGATTCGTCGAGCATATCAGTTTCGACGCCCAATGGGCAGACGACCGAGACTCGGATACCACTGCGTCCGTAACAAACTGACAGCCATTCCGCCATCGCAACGTCGGCATGTTTTGTCACTGAATAGGACGCGGAACCGATCTCCATCAGGAGCCCGGCGGCCGATGCTGTGTGAATCAGATAGCCCTCGCCGCGTTCCTGCATGTGCGGCACAACTGCCCGCGCGGCAAACAGTCGCGACATCACGTTGATGTCCCACATTCGCTGCCAGTCCGAATTGCTCGATTCCAGGCCGCCTTTCACCGTGATGCCAGCGTTCGAACAGAAGATATCCACGCGACCGAACTGTGCCATCGTGCTCGCGACGAGCTGCTGCACATCCGCTTCGATCGCCACATCGCAACGATTGGCGACGGCCTGCGGACCAATTTCGCCCGCGACGCAGGCGGCGACAGATTCATCGCGATCAGAGACCACAACAGCCTTGCAGCCAGCCTCCGCAAAAGCGCGACACATTGCCGCCCCGATACCTCGGCCACCGCCGGTCACCACGATCACACGATCTTTGACTTCCATGACGTATTCACTTTCCGGAGTTCACAGGTTTCCCGGTTTTCTGTAGGCCGGACCCAGCGAAGCGCAGTTCCGGCAGATGTCTGGCAATTGCCGGACCCAGCGAAGCGCAGTTCCGGCAGGTGTCTGGCAATTGCCGGAACGGCGCTGCGCTTGGTTCGGCCTAATCCCTAAACAAGCGACGTTTGGAGTGCGGTGACTCGTCACCGCTTTCTTTTTCAGGTAATTTGGCTCTGGGAACGACGTTCGTTTGCTCTGCCGA
>JAYSPO010001522.1:0-2905 GCA_043722015.1 Candidatus Kuenenia sp.
CGATGAAAATCGGTGTCCGCACGAAAACTCCGGATGAGCACGGCCTGCGCGTACCACTTTCGCAGACGTGTTCGGAATATTCCGAAAGACAGCAAAGCAGATGGCGACCGGCCGGTTGCGTCAAAACGCGCAAAATTTGGAGCAGGTTACCAGGATTTTCGCATGGTTCAAGAATCGCAGAAGCCAATGTCCGAAACCTCCGGAGATCGGCACAAAGGCTGTCTCGTTGACACTGACGGATGTGATGGATAGCCTATAAATCCCCAACCAAATCCTTTCCGTTGTCATCAGGACGACGTTCTTCCTGCCATGAATTGAGATTTTGACATGCCCTTTTGGTGCATTCCGGCACTCTTAATGCTTCTATTTCCATTGCTGGCCGGTCTCGCGGTCGCCGATGAGATTCCCGATTTTCCAGCGGAACACGTCGCTGCGTTCGAAGCGGAAGTCGCTGGCATCCTGGAAGCCAATTGCCTGAAATGTCATTCCGGTGCGGAGCCCAAGGGTGGACTCGATCTGACCCGGCGGGCCGCAATCGTGACGGGTGGAGAATCAGGAGCGGCTGTCGATATTGCCAATCCTGCAGAAAGTCTGCTCCTCAAGGCGATCAACTACGACGGTTATGAGATGCCGCCGACCGGGAAAATGTCGCCAAAGCAGATTGAATCGCTTACGAACTGGGTGAAAAACGGTCTGGCGTGGCCAAAGGAACTGAAAGCGCTGCACTTCGAAGCCCGCCGCGAACCGCCTCGCGTTAATGACGAAACCAAAAAGCACTGGTCGTTTCAACCCGTGAAGAAGCCTCAGGCTCCCGAAGTTGCAGGCGTCTGGGCGAAAAGCGATCTTGACCGCTTCATCCAGAAACAATTGCTGGATCACGGACTGACCCCGAATGCGCCGGCCGGTCCTCGTGAACTTGTGCGCCGGGCATCGTACGACCTGACCGGCCTGCCTCCGGATCCGGAAGCCGTGGAAGCCTTCGCTGCCAATCCGTCACCGCAGGCATGGGCCGCATTGATTGATCAACTGCTGGAATCGCCGCATTACGGAGAACAATGGGGGCGTCACTGGCTGGATCTGGTCCGTTACGCAGAAACCAACAGCTACGAGCGCGACGGGGCCAAACCATTTGTCTGGCGCTATCGCGACTATGTGATTCAGTCGTTCAACAACGACAAACCGTATGACCAGTTTCTGACCGAACAACTGGCGGGCGACGAGCTGCTTCACAAGACTCCGGATTCCATCGTGGCGACGGGCTACTATCGCCTGGGACGCTGGGACGACGAACCGGCCGATCCGGAACTGGCCTACTATGATGACCTGGATGACATTGTCACAACGACAGGTCAGACGATGCTTGGTTTGTCGATCAATTGTGCTCGATGCCACGACCACAAGATTGATCCCATTCCGCAGACCGACTACTACAGCATGATCGCGTTTTTTCGCGGCGTGAAACGCTATGGAAATCGATCTCATGAATCGGTGCTGGAAGCTTCGGTCACTGAAATCCCGCAGCCGGAAGAAAGTTCGCTGCATGAAGCTGCTGTCGCACAATACGAACGCGAACTGGCGAACATCGATCGTGATCTTGCGAAGATTGAAGAGAAAGCAAAAGCGGATTTTTCCGGCGTCGATAACGACGAATTTGCATACGAAGAAAATCGTGTGCGCCTGATTGAAAAACGCGAAGGCGGACTGTTGACGGATAAAGAAGTCAATCGCTATCGAGGCCTCACGAATCGTCGCGACAAGCTGAGAGAAAACCGACCCACCGGGATGGCTCAGGCATTGTGCGTCAAAGAAGATCTCGCCGGGATGAAGCCGACGTATCTGCTGATGCGCGGGAATCCGCAGTCGCCAGGCGACGAAGTGCATCCTTCATTTCCCTCAGTGCTGTCTCCGCCGGAACCTGAAATTGTCCCGCTGGCCGAAGGAGCAGTTTCCAGTGGTCGGCGTACAGCGTTGGCCAAATGGATGACCAGTCCGGCCAATCCGCTGACTTCCCGCGTGATGGTGAATCGGCTGTGGCAGTATCACTTTGGTCGGGGAATTGTGCGTACTTCCAGCGATTTCGGCTTCCAGGGCAGCAGGCCGACTCATCCGGAACTTCTCAATTGGCTGGCAGCAAAGTTTGTCGAAGACGCCTGGTCCATTAAATCCATGCACCGCCTGATCATGAATTCAGCGACGTATCAGATGAGTTCCGCCGGGCGCGAGGATGCACTGGCGAAAGACGCGACGAACGACCATTTTTGGCGATTCGATATGCGACGACTTTCGGCGGAAGAAGTTCGCGATTCCATTCTCTGGGCCAACGGGACTTTGAACGCAGACCGCATGTACGGCCCTTCGATCTACACAAAGATCCCGGCAGAAGTCAAAGCCGGGCAGTCTCAACCGGGTTCCGGCTGGGGCGATTCATCTCCGGAAGATGAAGCGCGTCGCAGCGTCTATATTCATGTCAAGCGATCGCTGCTCGATCCGATTCTGGAGAGCTTCGATATGGCAGATACAGACCAGACCTGCCCGGTTCGCTTTGCGACAACGCAACCCACACAGGCGCTGGGACTGCTCAACAGTGAGTTTATCCTTGCAGAGGCATCCCTGTTTGCAGAGATGCTGCAGGAAGCGCATCCTGATACGCTCGACGCCCAAATCCGCACGGCGTTGCAGCGTGTCACACAACGGTCGCCAACAGATGCTGAAGTTGCTCGTGGACTGCAACTGATCAGCGCATTGCAGAACGAACAGAATATGACTGCTGAACAAGCTCGGAAATATTTCTGCCTTGTGGCGCTGAACCTGAATGAGTTTATTTATCTGGATTGAAGGACAACTGTTTCCAAAAAGTCATCGTCGGCAGTCACTTTGGCGAGCGGCTGGGCGTCAGCCCTCCGAG
>JAYSPO010001523.1:0-1598 GCA_043722015.1 Candidatus Kuenenia sp.
CTGCGGCGTCTGAGCCTGCACGAGTCCAGTGCGATCTACAGTCGCAGAAATGATCGCATCGCTGCCGACTCGTTTTACCGTGCTGCTGATCTTCAATCCAGGGATCGCAGCCTGATGCATTTTTGCGGCGGCGAAGATCTGATCGATCCATTTTGCTGTGAGCAGCGGTCTGGCTGCATCATGCACGGCAATAAATTCCACGGGCTTTACGATGGCAGAAATCCCGTTGCGAACACTCTCCCCACGCGATCTTCCACCAGCCACCACCGTGATGTCCATGAAGCCCAGATTGGGCTTGAATGTCTCGTGAAACCAGACCAGATCCTCAGGAGCCACGACCAGAATTGTCTGACTCACATCAGGCCTGTTCAGAAAGTGCTCAGCCGTCCGCACCCAGACCGGACGGCCTTTAAGTTCTACAAACGGCTTTTTTCGCTGAAACCCGCTGAACCGGCTGCTTTGGCCAGCCGCTGGAAGGATGACGGCAAATTGGGACATAAGACACCTTTCGAAGGTGATGGACAGGTGCGACCAGCGAGCAACGCGACGCTGGCAGCCCGTTGATCTAGTGAGCATTTCGCTCGTAGTCCCGGCTTCAGCCGGAATTCGTCTGCGATTTCTACTGCGAAACCGCCTGAAGGCGAAACTACGAACTTTAATGAACAGAGCCCTAGTTCGACTGCCCCAGATTCAACTACGCGACCCCATCCAGCTCGGGGACTGTCGTTCTAATCGTTTAACGGCAAGCCGCAGGCGTCAGTGCCAGGTTTCGCCTACGCCTGCGGCTCGCCGTTAAACGAAAATGCCAACATTGAAAAATAAAACGACAGTCCCATCGCCTGGATGGTGAAGTAGATGGAGAGCTAGCCACCATCCCTGTTCGCGGATGGACATTCAAGTCGTTCGCGTGTCAGGCATGTCGGTGAAAGCGAAGGTTACCGGAACTCAAGGGACTTCCGCTACAGGAAAATGAAAGTCAAGGTGCCTGTCACCGAGTGTCTCTTCAAATCTCAAATCTCAAATCTTAAATCTCAAATCTCAAATCTCAAATAGAACAATCGCGGCTCGCCGGACTCATTTCTGGCCGCGCGAAGTATAACAGCCGAGGAAAAATTTCTGGTCTTTTTTATGGCTCGACCGGTCGGTTCAACAGCTTTCGCGATTCCCCGAGCGCTTCGTGCAGGTGTTCCGGAATGTTGACCATGCTCCCTGGTGCGAACCGAGTCTCCTGAACCTGCGACGGATTTGTGAAGTCGTAGTTTCGCACTACGCCTTTCGTGACAAGCCACAAGTTTCCCGTGCCTCGCTCCCAGACGAACGAATAGGATTCAAGGCCGTCGGGCAGGGAAATCTCGAACGGTTCATGCGGAGATGCGACTTTCGGGTCGGGCGAAAGAAAGGCGATTCGGGCGCTATTCGAGCGCAGGTCGGCATCAGTGACCTGGCGCACGAGCAGATGGGCGGTGTCGCCCAACACGTATCGGTCAGGGCTGGTCGCGGCGCGGGGTGCTTTCGCCGCGTTCGGATCGGCAGCGATGACACGAAATCTGATTTCGCCCGTCGGCAGTTGACCGACAAACGGTTCGATGCGTGCCTTG
>JAYSPO010001524.1:0-32480 GCA_043722015.1 Candidatus Kuenenia sp.
TGCCGAATTGCGTCCAGATCGCCAAACGACTCGAGATGTGTTGCTGCCACGCGTGTGACGACGGCGAATTCCGGTCGGACCATCTCTGCCAGAAACGCAATATCTCCGATTTTTCCTGCCGCCAGTTCGAGCACCGCGAAGTCATGCTCCGGTTTCAATTGAAGCAGCGAGAGCGGTACGCCAAGTTCGTTGTTGTAGTTGTACGGGCTCTGGACGCCGGAAAAGCGGGATGCCAGAACCTGCTTGATCATCTGACGTGTTGTGGTTTTGCCGACACTGCCCGTGACACCTGCAATGAGCGCACCTGATTGCTGTCGGTTCCAGCGTGCCAACAACTGCAGCGCAACGACAGCATCGGCCACACGTATAATACGTCCGTCGGTTTCTGCAGAATCGAGCGCGGCCAGCGACGGCATGGCGGAAGCAGGTTTCGCCGTCCTGGCAGGAGACGCTGCAAAATCTGTCACGACGCAGACGGCTCCTCGTGCGATGGCCTGGTCGACGAACAGCATGCCATGCGTTTTGTTTCCTCCGAGAGCGAAGAAACAATCGCCGGATGCGATCGATCTCGAATCGATACCGCCTCCCGTGACACGTTGCTGTCCAGTGCGGGCGTCGGTGAGAACGCCATGCGTGATTTCGGCCAGTTGTAGGACTGTGAGTGGAAACGTCATGCCGATTTTGCACTCCGTTGCGATTCAGACTGGAGCGTTGAATCGGACAGTAGTTCCACCAGGAGTCGGCGCGTCACACGACGATCATCAAAACTAATTCGTCGGTCTCTGATGTGTTGAGTCTTTTCGTGTCCGCGTCCGGCAATGATGACGACATCGCCTCGTTGAGCCAATCGAAGTGCTGCTCGAATCCCCTGCTGGCGATCGACCAACGTCAGCACCCGATGATTTGAATCAAAACCAACCAGAATGTCAGCGATGATCTGGGCGGGCGATTCGGATCTTGGATTGTCGGACGTCACGACAATCTCATCTGCGCCTTGAGCGGCCTGTGCCATGAGTGGCCGCTTATGGCGATCCCGATCACCCCCGGCACCAAATGCCAGAATGACCCTGCCGGACGTCAATAGCCTGGCGGTTGCGACACATTGGGCGATCCCGTCCGGAGTGTGGGCATAATCGACAAACACGGCAAACGGCTGGCCGGCATTGATGCATTCCATGCGACCCGGGACATGCAGGACACGCTCGAGACCATCACGGATGTCACATGTTGCGACACTCGATTGTTCCGCGAGGGCTGCCGCAGCTAGTAGATTCAAGGCGTTGTGGCGTCCCACCATTGCCGTGCGCACTTCGATTGAAGCACTGTCCAGCAACAGGCGAATCGACTGTCCGGTCTGTGAACACGAAAGTGTTTCGACACGCAGGTTGGCAGCTGAAGAAAATCCAAACGTGATCACATTGCGATCGGCGGTCACTTGCTTCTGAAGTGTCTGACAGCCTGCGTCATCGATCCCGAGCAGAATCGGTTTGTCGCACGCCAACAGAGACACGATACGAAGCTTGGCTGCACGGTACTTCTCTGCATTCCCGTGATAATCGAAATGATCCTGAGTGATATTCGTGATGGCGGCAGCAGTCAGCTTGATTCCCGCGCAACGTTGCTGGTCGAGGGCGTGGCTGCTGATTTCCATCACACAGTCCGTGACTCGATTGCGTGCCATTTGCCCCATGTACTCCGCGAGTTGTTCCGGATCCGGAGTTGTGAGGGATGCGTGTGCCGCAGTGCGACCGTCGAAGTATTCCAGCGTGCCCAGCAGACCGGTTGTTCTTCCGGCGGTTTCCAGAATCGAACGCAACAGCCATGTCGTGGTCGTCTTGCCGTTTGTTCCGGTCACGCCCGTGACATTGATCGATCGCTGTGGCGCCCCAAGTCGTGCCAGGCAGATTCTGGCGAATGCAGCTCTGGTATCTGCGACTACGCATTGCGGCACGTTGATGTGCGACAATGGCCGATCAACAATCACACTGACCGCACCACCCGCGATCGCAGCCTCCAGATGGTGATGTCCGTCGATTCTTGATCCGCGCAATGCGACGAAGACGTCGCCCGGTTGGACCTGGCGGCTGTCGCAGCAAAACTGCGATGCGACGATATCACCCGTGCCGACAAAACTGACGGCACCGAGCGAAGCACGCAAACTGATGGATCTGACTTCCATGTCAGCCAAGTCTGGTCAACCCGAATTGAGGAAAGGGAAAACTGGTTCGGCACATTGTCTTCACCTTCGAAAAGTCGGTCAATTGCAGTTTGCGCCCCCAGGAACAGGGCTGCGAGTGGTAATTCTTTCGGATTTCGACCATAAAGAGATGGTGAAATGTGGAGCACATGGGCTCCCACGCTTGGCGAAGCCATCCGCGTTTGGATATCCTTTGTCCTGCGGGATCCGGAGATCTGTGCGTTTTCGACGCATAAGTCGATGTGTCCACCTTCCTGGGACGTGCGTTCCCTGGAAAAATATATTTTGTGAAATTGTCCTCAGGGTTTGAAGTCAGACGGGCTTCTGGGGATTTCTGATTGGTCTCGGCTGTGACGATGTTCCAGCTTGACCGGCTCTGACAGGACCAGATGAGATGACAACGGATCCACAGCAACCAGAATCCCATTCACATGCAGCATCTCCGGACGCTGCTCCTGACGCGATGGCCCATCCAGCACAGGAGACAGGAGGACAGCCTGCCGCAACGCCTTCGCCGGAGACTGCTGCAACCGTAGTTCCGGTTGCCGAAACCACAATCGTAGCAATCGCCACACCACAGCCACAGGCTGAAGTACTACAACCGCCCGCCGAAGCAATACAGCCGCCGGAGGCAAAAATACTTGCTCAGGCGGAGGCGGCAATGTTAGCGGAGGGTGGCGCCATCACACGCGTGCGTGAGAAAATGGCTGCTGCGTCTGAACCTCACGCACAGGAACCGGAACATGTGGCTCCGCGACAAACGCAAAGCCACAAGCCCGCTGCTGTTGAGATCCCGATTGCCGACGTTCTGGATGCCTCCGTTGAGGCTGAAATCTCTGCAGCGCTTTCTGAAAACGCAGGGGCCATGCCGGCAGCTGTCATTGTTCCGGGCGGCGAAGCCGATGATGACGGCGATACGAAAACGGTCGTACAGGGTACCAAAGTACGCGGAACGGTTCAGGCCATCCACGGCGGTGAAGTCTTTCTGGATGCCGGACTGCGGCATAACGTGGTGCTGTCTCTCACGCAGTTCCCGAACGACAAGCATCCCAACGTCGGCGATCAGCTGGATGTCATTATTGATGCGAAAGACGCAGATGGACTCATTAAAGGTCGCATTCCCCGCAGCAGACATCGTGCGAGCGGCAATTGGGACTCGCTGGCTGTCGGTCAGGTTGTCGATTGCCACGTCTCTGCGGTGAATAAGGGCGGACTCCAGGTGATGGTGAGTAGTCTGCGAGCGTTCCTGCCTGCAAGTCAGGTAGAAATTGGCTTTGCCGGAAACCTGGAGAGCTTTATTGGCCAGAAGCTCACAGTTCAAATCACCGAAGTGAACGCCAAAAAGCGTAATCTGGTGGTCAGCCGCCGAGCGTTGCTGCAGGCAGAACGAGCGGAAGGTGAAGGGGAATTCTGGGCCAAGGTCGAAGTGGGACAGGACCACAGCGGCACGGTGAAGACGCTTAAGGACTACGGCGCGTTCATCAATATCGGTCCGGTTGACGGCTTCCTGCATATCGGCGAAATCAGTTGGACGCGCATCAATCATCCCAAGGATGTACTGACCGAAGGCCAACAGGTTGATGTCAAGATCCTGAAACTGGATGTGGAGAAGAAGCGAATCAGCCTGGGTATGAAGCAACTGGCGCAAAATCCATGGAGCAGTGCCAACGAACGTTATGTGCCACAAAGCACAGTGTCCGGCACGGTCACACGCATTACCGAGTTCGGTGCGTTTATCGAACTGGAACCCGGCCTGGAAGGCATGGTGCATATCAGTGAACTTGCGTGGCGCCGCGTGGGCAGTGTGGGCGAAGTTCTGAAAGTCGGTGAGACCCACGATTTTCAGGTGGTTGAAGTGGATCCGAAACGCAAACGAGTTTCTTTGTCGCTGAAGGCGCTGGAGAAACGACCAGAGCCACCACAAACTGAACGCCACAGGGCGCCCGAGCCGGAAGCACCTCCTGAACCAAAACGTCCACGCAATGAAAATCTGCGAGGTGGCACCGGGACGCCCGGCAGCGGGCGTGGAATGTTCGGCAATCCGTCGGATTTCACAGGATAGTCCTGGCACCTCGGCGAGATACCTCCGGTGACCGACCTTGACATGAATGATTTCGAGATCGGTCGCGGACTGCGTTCATATCCCGAGCGACTTGTGGTGACGGCTACGCGCAGGGACACGGGCTTGTCAGTTCGGCTGACCGTGTTCTCTGCGGAGATTTCACAGCGTCCGGAATTTCGTCGCGCGATCAAGATGGATCGCGCGATGCTGTCGATGTTGCAGCATCAGTCGATTGTGAAATATCTGGGCTACGGCGAATCTGCGGGTGTCATATTTCTGGCGACGGAAGCCTGCGAGTTCGCTCCCGTGTCCGATCAGCTGACAACTGGTCTGCGTTTTTCTTCTGAAGATGTCATCGAAATCGGTTGGCAGTTATGTTCCGCCCTGCAATTGGCTCACAATCTCGGACTTGCGCACGGAGGCTTGTCGGCAGAATGCGTTCTGCTTTCCGAGAAATTGCAGGTGATTGTCATTGATTTTGGAGTTGCCCGGTGGCAGCAAGCAGCAGCCGAAGCAGCAGCGACCAATGATTCAGCGAATTCCGGCCCGGCATTGATCACCATCAGTGCGCTGGCATCGCGGGAAGACATCGAAAAGGATCTGCGAGATCTTGCGGCTCTGCTGAATCAACTCCTGCAGGCGTGTCATGACGAAGAAGAGCCCGAATCCGGCAAAGTGACTACGCGCATGATGATGGAACGGTTGCTGGCCAGATTTGAGTCAACCGGTGCTGCCGGCGGAGCCCAAAGGCCATGGAGTGCGAGGGAGTTTCAGGGGCGTCTGGGTGAAATCCTGATCGGCACCGGCGATGATTCCATGCCGCTGGTGGATCACCGTAACGCAGCCACGACTTCACGGCGTTCCATCGTGGTGGAACTGTTTGAGCCGCAACCGTCATCTCTGCCTCCGGGCACTGTGACTCACGGATCGGCAGCTTTTGCCTGGCCAAGGCGGTTTTTGCCGATTGCCGCAGTGATCGTGGTGCTGATTGTCCTGTGGTTGCTTGCCGGTCAATTGTGGTAAGCGGCGAAAGCAGCCGATCAGCATTTTTCATGTTTGCCCGAATGTGATTTGGTTCCAAACTTGAGTCAATTCTGAATTTTCCCGAAGACCTTCAGCGTCTAACCTCTTCGGCTCTCACCACACGACGGGATCTCTCTCCGGCATTCGACCGGAGCCTGTCGTCTCCTCAATCCTCTCTGTCTCCCCGAGGAAACCTATATGAGACTCCGCATCAGAACCTTGCTTCTGACGGTCGCTCTGTTGTGCTCCATGACAACGAACGTCAATGCCTGCATCTACATACCAATTCTTGAGCCCTTTTACTGGCTCTTCGGCTGCGGCGGTTGCCACGGCGGCTATGGATATGCGAACATCGCTCCCAATCCTTACGGTGTCAGTCGCTGCATTGATGACTGGCTGGGTTACGGCTATCTGCGGAACCAGGAAGGAACACTGGGGCATTATCCGGGTCGTCCAATTTCGTGTTACAACCCGGCCTTCCCGCAACTGTTGAATCCGTGTTCGTGGTTTGCTTCCTGCCCACTGTTCTCGCCTTATGGCCCGTCATGCGGCATGCCAGCCCCGATGGTTGCACCGTTGGCGCCACCAATGCAGGTACCATATCAAATGCCGTATCAGGCGCAGTGGCAGAATCAGGGACAGTGTCAGATGCCGATGCCCGGCATGATGAATCCCTGGGGCGGTAACTGCAATAATCCCTGTGGATCACAATTTATGCCGCAGCCAATGATGCAGTATCAACCGGGGCCGATGCCCGTGGCAACATGGCAACCGATGCCCGCCTACCGCGGTGGTTTTCTTCCACGAAGAGCCTGGCTTCGCCGTCATCGTGCCATGATGGTCCCGCAGACGCAGTACGTCATGGCGGCACCAGCAATGCCGATGCAGCCGTATGCCATGATGGATTCCGGCTGCTGCGATGGTTGCGGCAGTGACTTCGGCAGTGACTGCGGCTGCGGCGGTGACATGGGAAGCATGCTGCCGGGTTCCGAGTACATGCAAGAGACCAATTTTCCGGATCTGAACTCAGGCTCAGGCTGCTGTGGATCGGACAACGGGCTTCCGCAGTCGGGGTTTGAATCTGGTGCGCCTGTCGTGCCACAGAGCACCATGCTGATGTCGCCTGGTTCCATGGCGATGTCTCGGATGCCCATGGGGCAGACGTACAATATTGCACCATACACATCCATGAGTCGCTGGTACTCGAATCCTGGTTATTCGACCGCAGGAAATAATCCCAGCTATCGACAATCCATGCCCGTTCGACCAACTTATGGAACGGCCATGTATCGTCAACCCCAATCCGGCAACCGTGCTTACACCTCGGCGATGAGGCCCATGCCACAGTCGACCGGCTGGCAGACAGTTCAGATGATGCCCCAGCAATTCCAGGCTATGCCGTCACAGCGAGCCATGTCACCGCAGATCGGCAGCACGATGCCTGGTACCGTCTACGCTCGCCCGATGGTGGCCGGAGACATCAACGGAGATCACGAATGGACTGGTCCATCCTCGGCCGGAGTGTCGATCGTTCCGAACTCGTTCAACGGACGGCCCCCCATCCAGCAGGCGTCCTGGTCGCAGCCTGTGAGAACCACAACTGCTCGACGGTATCCAAATTCCGTCCAGTGATCCTGCAGACTGTGCACTCAGTATCGATTTCGTCAATCGACGATCAGAGCTGATTTCTTGAGAGGGCTTACCACGGAACAACGTGGTAAGCCCCGAATGGCGTGGACTTACGGCGAGCGGGGGATGTGAATCCACTGATTTGTTGCGAATGATGCGGAAATCAGGGCACTTACGTACCCCGCTCGCCAGTCAGATTGCTTAAGTCCACGCTATTGGAATCTCAGTCGGCGGAGCGACTGAGCTACGCAGGCAGGTTCAGCCATTCAGGCGGCGGGTCAGGCTGTTGCCAGATGCTCATGCCACCGTCGATGAGGAGCATCTGGCCGTGGATATGCTCGGCCGCGTCGCTCAGCAGGAACACTGCGGCTCCGCGGCACGCTTCAGCACCGGGGACAACTCCGTTCGGCGTATGCAATTCCATCCACTGTCGAGCGCGGGGATTCTGCAGAGCGGGCTCGGTAAGCGGTGTGATGATCAGCCCGGGGGCCATTCCGTTGACTCGAATACCGTGCGGTGCCAGCGCCACGCACAGTGAACGTGTCATCGCATCGATTGCGCCTTTTGATGTGTCGTAGGCCACATGCGTCGGTTCTGCGAGGCGACCGTTGATCGACCCGATGAGCAGGATTCTGCCGCGAATTCCTCGTTGCACCCACCGCCGCGCGAAGTGCTGGATCAGGACGTACTGTGAATATACGTTGAGCTTCAACGTGCGATCAAAAACTGAGAAGTCCATTTCCAGAAACGGCTGATCGATGAATGTGCCGGCATTACAGACCAGTGTGTCAATGTCCGGATTCAGTCGGAGGGCTTCCGCAGCGACGTCCAGCGGCCCCTGCGGCATTGGTTCGGCAAGGTCACCAACAACGATCGGAACGGCGGCAGGCAACAGGTTCTGCAAAACAGCCTGGCGCAGCGCCTCTCCGTCAGTTCGCCGTCCATGCAGTACGACATTGGCACCGGCGTCGTGCACGGCTTTCGCGATTTCCAGACCGATCCCGTGCGTACTTCCGGTGACGAAGGTATGACGACCGCTGAGTAGCGACATGATCAGTCCATGAAGATGCGCTGGTAATCACGAAACATACAATCGAGCAGATCGCGGCCCTCTTCGGTGGCGCGATAACGGACAAAACCTTCGCCGGTTTCAGCATCCGCCTTCACGATCCTCACGTTGTCATCTTCGCTGTACATCCACGCATCTTCCTGAAGCAGATGAAAGATTTTATGGAGCGATTCTTCTGCAGCGGGCAGGAAAACTTCACCGTCAAGAAACAGTTGGTATCCGTACTCTTCCAGTTTCGGCCATGGAAGTCCGCTGCCGGTTCCACGATAATAGGGTTGCAGAATCGATTGAGCGTCCGGCTTCACGTTAGGATTGTGCAGCATGTCGATCGCGTTCCAGGGACAGATCGTCAACTGGTACAAGTCGCTGCTGTCGTTCGGGGATCGATAACACATCTGACAGCCGATGCAGCGGCTGGTATCGATCTGGTGATAACTCTCCGATGGAACCGGGCTGACGACTTCATAGATGCAATCCACCGGACACACGGTTGCACAGGAATTGCAGGACGTGCAGCTGTCCTTGTTGATCACGTTGAGGTAACGAGTTTCTTTTTTCCGATCCGCTTCGCGGGTCCGGAAATACTCCGTCATGGAAATAGTCATCTGATCGTTACTGCCTGTAAGTATTTGTGCCATCCCGCGAATCATGCCAGCGGTCGCAAAATCGTATCGCCCGTGTGGCTCCCCGGCAGGGAAGATCGTCCATTTTGGGCGTCCAGTCGCAGGATTTCCTGCCTCTGGGAAGGATTCGGGCGGGCGGAAAACGTCCGGTTGAGACATGCCCTCGGCAGGAAATGCCGCTCAGGTCTTCCATGAACGACGGATTTTCGGGTGATCCCAATCAGAAGGCTCTTCACCATAGACTCGGTTTTAGAAGTGTGTTAACTTCCCACACCCTTGACGTCGAAGCCAGTAAATGGCGTGGTCAAAGCGATGAGCGAAACTCGCCCGGAACTTTGATCTGACGTTTGTGATTTTTTTCGTTCTATTCGGCATGGAGGCCGTAATGGGATTGAAGCGCACAAGTCAGCAAATAGCTGTTACCAACAACGTTCCTGCGATAGACGCATCGCGTACGCAGATCCGTTGGTTGATCCGCCGCGACATGGACGAAGTTCTGTCGATCGAACACGGCAGCTTTCAGTTTCCGTGGACGGAGGAGGAATTCCTCTGCTGTCTGCGGCAACGCAACTGCATCGGAACGGTCGCTGAACTCGATCACAAAATTGTGGGATTCATGATTTATGAACTCCACAAATCGATGCTGCGGATCCTCAACTTCGCCGTTGCCCCGGATGCTCGCCGCCATGGCATCGGGCGCCAGATGGTGCAACGTCTGGTCGATAAACTTTCGCAACAGCGCCGCCGCGAGATCGTGCTGGAAGTACGAGAGACCAACGTGCCGGCTCAGTTATTCTTCGGAAACAGCGGCTTCCGCGCGATTACGGTGCTGCGTCAACATTACAACGATACCTGCGAAGACGCTTACTACATGCGGTACTGCCTGACGGAAGACGCCACGATTCCGTTCATACCACACAACCGCATTTCGGAATACGACGCTGCGTGATCCTGAGATCGCTCAGTGATCAGCACGTTTGGCTACCGAATAACAAGACGCGCCACGAATCCTGCCCGAAGCTTTTCGGGCAGGATTTTTTTGTCTCGTTCCCCGCGAGCGGCATGCGTCAGCTTGCCGGTACGTTGCGCCAACTGCCGCGCCTGTCTGCAATTCAATTTGGAGTGCGCCGAGTTCTCGGAGCTTTCTTTTGTCTGAAAGTTGGGCAGTAGTCGGCAATCATCTGTTCATCAACGTTGCCCCCAAAGGAAAGCGGTGACAAGTCACCGCACTCCAAAATTAATCTGTTTGCGGCTACGCCACGTAGGCTTCCAGGGCTTCCTGACCTTTTCGTGTACAGAAGTCGCCGAAGGATTCAGTGCCTTTGCGATCGGCCTTATAAGCAGTCAGCAACGGCACAAGAGTCGGCACGATGTCTGCCATCGGCACCATATCCTTGTAGATAAATCCCAGCCGAGTGCCTTCCGGGTTCCCGCCAAGGAACATCGTGTATTTTCCGACGGCCTTGCCCACGAGGCCAATATCAGGCGTGTAGGGGCGAGCACACCCGTTTGGACAACCGGTCATGTGAACCGCGATCTTGTCAGACTGCATGCCAAGTTTTGCGATAGCGATGTCCAGATCATCAATGATCCCCGGTAACACCCGCTCGGATTCGGTGATTGACAGGCCACAGGTTGGAAAGGCAGGGCAGGCAATGGCGTAGCGTCGTACCAGCGATAATTCTTCGGCGCTCTTCATGCCGTGTTCAGCCATGATGCGGTTGATTTCGGCCTTATCCTTCGGTTCGATGTTGCACAGGATGACGCTCTGCAACGCCGTCAGCCGAGTATCCATGCCGAAACGTTGCAGCAGGACCCGCAGCCCGGTCTTGATTCGCAAACCGTCTTCGTCCTTAATTCGACCGTTTTCGATATTGATGCCCAGGAACAGCTTTCCGTCCCCCTGTGCGTGCCAGCCGATGTGGTCATCGACGCCGGTGACCTCCGCCGGATGCGGATCAGGCAGGCCCTTGCCGTAATACTGTTCGACCATTGCCTTGAATTTCGGGACACCCCAGTCGGCAATCAGATACTTCAGCCTCGCAATTTTTCGGTCTTCCCGATTGCCAAAATCTCGTTGCACCTTAATTACCGCTTCGCTGACGGCAACGACCTGATCTGCCGCTGCGTACGCAATTCGATGTGCCAGAGCTGGGAACGTTTTTTCGGCGCTTGGAGTGCGGCCCATACCGCCACCGGCGAGCACGTTGTAGCCGACGATCGATCCGCCTTCGACGATCGCCATCAGGCCGAGATCATGCGTGTACAGGTCGATGCAGTTGTCTTCCGGCAGAGCGATCCCCATTTTGAATTTGCGGGGCAAGTAGCGAGCTCCGTAGATCGGCTCGTCGACCGGTTTGAATTCCGTCGTATCGACTTCTTCGCCGTTTTCGTCTTTCAGCCACAGGTCATAGTAGGCTCTCGTGCGAGGCTTGAAATGTTCTGCCAGCTCCTGCGACAACGCCTGCATCTGTTCGTAGACTTTTGTCTTAAACGGTGCCGGGCAGGCCATTACGTTGCGATTGACGTCTCCGCACGCCGCCAGCGTCGTAAGCTTTGTGTCGTTGATGGCGCGAATGGCTTCTCTCAAATCGCCCTTCAGCACGCCGTGCAGCTGGAATCCCTGGCGGCTTGTGATGCGCAACGTTCCGTTGGCAAGTTTTTCGCACAGATCCAGTTCGGCAAGAAATTGAGCGGCCGTGACTCGCCCACCGGGGATACGAGTCCTCACCATGCATGAATAGTGCTTGCCCAGCAGTTTGCCGTCGGCACCCTTGGCCTTGCGTGTGTCACGATCATCCTGCAGATACGAACCATGATGTTTCAACAGCGTGGCAGCATCGTCGGAAAATTCCGGCTTGTCGTTCAGAATTTCTTCGCCCAGTGTGCCGCGCAACTGATGAGACGCTTCTTTCAGCAGTTCAACTTTGCTGAGTTTTTGTTCTTGAGACATCTGAATACTGTTCCGCTATACAAAAAGGAGAATTCAGCCCGCAATGTTTACGACACGGCAAACCGAGTATAAGGCGAGCCGTTTTCCTTGAACAGGCGTCCTGAGGTGAACGTTCCCGACAGACGGAAATCAGCCTGCACCTGAGAAAATCCGATGGAGTTAAGTCCGGCAATTCGGCTGCCGGAACTGCGCTCCGCCTGGTCCGGCCTATTGTACACTCGTCGCTTTGCCGATGAGCTTTTTCTTCTTGGTCATCACCCCGAGTCACTTCCGAACAACAACTCCGGCTGCGTACCATGCTGCTGAAATTGTGCGCCGGGAGATTCCTTCCAGTCCGGGCAACACACTGCATCATGGATCGGAGTACCCATTTGAAAGCTCGCCCCTCGATCTTTCGCGGTGGTCCTCAAGGAATCTGAAATCTCAAATTTCGAAATCTGAAATTGAACAAGCCGTCATGAAGAACTCGCCGAACCCGAATCCCGGTACATCGAACCTTAATGATCAACACGAGAAGAATAGACAAGGACATTCGAATGAAACTTCTCACTCTCTTGTGTCTCCTGCTGATGCTCGCAAACCCACTCTGGGCTGGTGACACGGCGCGGCCAAACATTGTTTACCTCTTGGTGGACGATCTGGGCTGGTCGGATTGCGGTTTTATGGGATGCAAGGACATCCGCATGCCACACATCGATGCACTGGCCAGTCAGGGTGCGATCCTGAAATCATTTTATGTGCAACCCGTGTGTTCCCCCACACGCGCCTGCCTGATGACCGGACGCTATGCGACCCACACCGGCGTTTACACGATCGTACGCCCGAACGCAGCTTGGGGATTGCCGCTGAATGAACGCACTCTGCCTCAGGCACTGCAAGAAGCTGGCTATGCCACTGCCATCTGCGGCAAGTGGCATCTGGGCGAATTTCAGCCGGACTACATGCCGACTCGACGAGGCTTTGATCAGCAATATGGTCACATGTTCGGTGCGATCGATTATTTTACGCACCAGCGCGATGGGAAGAATGACTGGTATCGCAACGACGAACCGGCGCCGGAAGAAGGCTATTCCACACATTTGATTGCCAAAGAAGCCTGCCGCGTGATCCGCGACAACCCGGACGACAAGCCGTTGTTTCTGTACGTTCCTTTCAACGGAATTCATTCGCCGCACCAGGTGCCTGAAAACTACAAAGAGCCTTACCAGGAACTTCCCGAACTTCGTCGATCGATCGCCGGAATGCTGTCCGCTGTCGATGAAGCTGTGGGACGTATCAAAGACGCACTGGATGCAAAAGGTCTGACAGAAAACACGCTCATCATTTTCTCCAGCGACAACGGCGGCCCGAATCCCGGCAAGGCCACCATGAATGGACCGTTGCGGGCAGGAAAGGGCACGATCTACGAAGGCGGTGTGCGTGTCTGCGCGTTCGCCACATGGCCCGGTCACATCCCGTCGGGTATTGCCATCAACGAACCTCTCCATGGGGTCGACTGGTATCCCACGTTGCTCAAGCTGGCCGGCGCTTCGACTGAGCAGCCACTACTTCCTGATGGCATGGATATCTGGCCCGTTCTCATCGCAGGAGCAAAGTCGCCGCATGACGCCATTCTGCTGATGGGCACCCAGCCCGGTCGTGCCGCAGTACGGATGGGTGACTGGAAGCTGCTGGTGAATCCGAGTCAGAAAGATGCCGGGGCAACGTCTGGCGACGGTGAAGATTCATCCGGAAAAGTCGAGCTGTACAACCTCGCCGACGACATCAGCGAAGCCCACGACCTTGCCGAAACACAGCCGGAGAGAGTCAAAGAACTCCGCGAACGCCTGAACATTTTTCTGCAGGACGCGGTCAAGCCCGGCAGCCCAGAACCGGAGAACGCATCAAAAGCCAAGGGCGGCAAAAAGAAGGCCGCAAGATAGGATCCTGCGGCACTGGCAAATCTTGATTTGCGGTGGCCGGGGTTCGCGGGCGATCGCCAGAAACCCCGGGGCTTCCTTCGCTTCGCTCAGTCCAGACCCGGCCACCCAACCCCAATCTTCAGGTCGGACAAATCGCTACGCATTGTTCGTGCGTGTTCCTCGATTTCCCGCCGGATTCGATACTTCACGGCGGTTTCTGGCAGCGATTTGGGCTTCCCCGCCGATTACATGTTGGATTACGGTACGGTGATACATCATCGCCGGGTGGCGATCAAAACGAACAACACGGAGGTTGTGTCATGATTGCTGTCCGGTACGTCATTCTTTCCTACCTGATTTGTGCCAGTTGGAGTGCCCTGCATGCTGAAGAGCCAAAACCGCGTGACACATGGAAGATAGAGTTTGCAGGCAATGAGTATTTCAACGCCGACGGCATCCGGACCGGGTTAGCGCTGGACCGGGCAACGCAGCTCGCGGCAGCCGATGCGCTGCCCATGGAACAATATCTGGATCTTCTGCGCCGACGCATCATTCGAGGCTACCAGTCCAATGGATTTCGTGACGTTCAGGTTGCGATGAATCTGGATCGGGCAACGGGGGTGATCACTTCGAATATCCTTGAAGGGCAACGATGGACGCAGGGGGAAGTATCTGTCGCAGGACTTTCTGACAGAGAATGCGAATACGTGGCGTCTCTGATAAGGCAAAAATCCGATCACTCGACCCCCCTTCAGGAAAGACAGCCAAAACTGGAGTTCTGGAATACCGGGTCTGAAATGTCGTTCGTCGATGCTGCTCAGGATTTGTATCAACCAACCGTGCAGGAAGCGTTAACGGCCATCGGTTATCCGCAAGCTCAATTCACCATCGTCTGTCCAGTTGGATCGGAAGCAGACGAGCACTCTGTGAATCTGCAAATCATGGTCACCGACACCGGGGTCTCATTGACAGTGGGCGAGATCATCTTCACCGGACTGGAGAAACATTCTTCCGAGCAGATGATTGAATTTCTCGAACTACGATCGGGAATGCCAATGACTCTGATGCTGCGGGAACAAATCGTCAGTAAGCTTCTGACGTCTGGCCGCTTCCTGATGGCCGAAGTCACACACGAAAGGTTCTACTTTGATCCCGCTGAGCCATTGGACTTGAACATTCGGATCCGCGAATACGATATGGTCGCGCCACTTGGTGAGCAGTTGACAGAAGTTCAACAAACGCTGATGAAGACGAGCGATTGGCTGTCAAAGTGGAGCGACAATGGACAGGACCTTCATGTGAAGGTTACTGCTTCAAACGAAGTTGTCAAAGTAATTGTTCCCCAACAATATCATTCATTTTGCGACCCGGCACTTGGGACTGGGATTCCTGGAACGCTTTGTGTCGATTTTCTAACTTCCCCTAAAGATGGCAGTGTGCTGACGCTTCAGGTGATCGACGCACAGGGAACGGTTTCTGTGCGCAGGACGATTTTGCTGACAGGTTCCACGCAAGGGCTGGTCGCCTGGCAACATAAGAAGAAGTGGCTGCAATCCAGTCAGATGTCATTCATCTGCACTCAGAGCATGTTGGGCCAATGGGGAAGTAAGGATGATCCTCGGGCAAAATTCCAGTTTGGCTACGGCATTGATTGGGATCCAGGAAAGGGACTGAAATCAGAGTTCCAGACAACGGCGGCTGCTGTGATGCATCTGCTCAACGGCGGGAGCCCGGACGTTGTGTTTGAAGCAGATCGCTGCCGCATCGCATGGGAAGCTGGCGTCGTTGAATTGCAGCGAGACAGTGGAGCCATCCGTCGCATCTCCGCACACGACAACGACGCAAGCGTGGAATTCAGTTCCGCGAGTGGTCTCGTGCAAGCGGAAGTTTCGCGTCTGATGGAGGAAACAAAGGACTGGCCCAACCAGTGTCAGCCCGGTCGAGAGTGGCCGGCTCTGGCCGCAATGATTCTGGACGACGTCAAAGCGGCAGAACTCGAACGCTCAGACGCAATTGTGCTCGGTCTTGATCTGCTCGGCAATGAAGCGGCGCTCGAGCGATTCAGCACAGGAATGGAACTGCTCGAAGACCGTCGCACTCTGGTTATACCGCAGGAAAATTCAAGGCCAACTGTTCAGGTCGCGGGATTCCTTCGCTACATTCCATTGCTTTCAAATCTTGTCCCGGCTGGTTCTTTTCCAAATCGTCTGGGACTGGCTGTGTTGGAATCCCAGTCAACCGAAAACACTGACCCAATTATGAATCTCTTGTTGAAACTGTTTAAGGAAGACTTCCACGGGGCGATCTATTGTGACCTGGTTGCGCGGCTGTACCCAAACACCGGGATGGCAGCAATGTTGGCAAAAGTCGGACTGGCGCGACTATCGACTGCCGAGTTTCAACGTGACATGGCACCCTTTGTCAGCGAGCAAGGTCATGTGCGTGAAACGCTGTGTGCGCTGCTGGTATGGTTGCAGCAGACTTCAGATGACGAGGCCGAAAAGATTGCAAGGCTGGCGGACAGACATCTGAAGAACCAAAATGGAACAGCAATCAACGTCCGACCGCTGTTGGTTCTGATCCGCAGCCAGCATGGCAAATCACCGGAAGACGTACTTCCATCACTCGTGCCGGTCGTTTGGGAATGCGGTCTGAGAGCGTGGGTCGAAGCTGATCTGACGTCTCTTGCAAGTCCTGTCCCGACAAAGTCTTCTAAGTATGTTTCTCGGGCTTCAGGGGAGATCCAGACTCCTTTCAGCATTGATTTCAACATCAAAGCTGCAAGAAGAGAGCGCTCGAAGGCAAAAGTATCGATTCAGGATAAGGGCAAGACTGACTCAGGCAACAATATCCTTGAACAGCAATGGGATCTGGACGACCCTCTTGGCCTGAAAGAGGTGAAGTCAAGATTCACTCAATCATTTCCCGGACCCGCATTGGAATCCAAAAAAGAGGAATGAAGGATTCCAGCGGGTCGTATTTTCCAGTTCGCACTCGCACGCTGTCACACTCCACGTTCAATCATTACTCTACCCATTGTGGCGCAGACCGAGCATGACAGATATTTTCTCCCTTATTTTCTCGCAGTGGAATCTACGAAGTGAACAGTCTGGACCAATTGAAGCAGCATACCGTGGTCGTTGCCGACACCGGCGACATCGACTCGATCGCACAGCATAAGCCGCAGGATGCCACGACGAATCCGTCGCTGCTGTTCAAAGCTGCGCAGATGCCGCAGTACAACGGGCTCATCGATGAAGCCATTTCCGCAACTTCTGCTCATCCGGCAAAACGCGGCGGGGTTGTGGATGCGATTATTGACCGACTGTCAGTCAACTTTGGTCGGCGAATTCTGGAGATCGTGCCCGGACGAGTCTCCACGGAAGTCGATGCGCGTCTGAGTTTTGATATGACAGCCACGGTGGATAAAGCGTATCATTTGATTGAGCTGTACAGGGAAGCGGGCGTTGATACCAAACGGGTCCTCATCAAAATTGCTAGTACCTGGGAAGGCATTCGGGCGGCCGAGCATCTGGAACGAAACGGGATTCACTGCAACCTGACGCTGCTGTTTGGCTTTGGTCAGGCCGTGGCATGCGCCGAAGCCGGCGTGACACTCATCAGCCCTTTCGTCGGTCGCATTTACGACTGGTACAAGGCAGCACGCAAAGTCGATCAGATTCCGGTCGCTGACGATCCCGGCGTCCATTCCGTGTCGCAGATCTTCAACTACTTCAAGAAGTACGGATACAAGACAGAAGTCATGGGCGCGAGTTTCCGCACGAAAGAACAAGTCATGGCTTTGTGTGGGAGCGACCTGCTGACGATCGCTCCAAACCTGTTGGCAGAACTCAGTGCGATCACCACCGACGTGCCAAAGAAACTCAACGCTACTGATGCAGCCACGATGTCGATCGAGCGGATCGATATGAATGAGTCGGTTTTTCGTTGGATGCTGAACGAAGATGCGATGGCAACTGAGAAACTTGCCGAAGGCATTCGCGGCTTCGCCAGCGATTTGAATAAGCTGCGTGACCTGCTGCAAAAGAAATTGAAAGCGTGAACGGGTGTCGCTGCACTCATCGGACGGATAAGTCCGATCCGTCCGATCATTTGTTCACGCGGCCACCGTCGATTTCTCGCAGGCTGACGCCGTCTTCAACGTTTCGCAGCAGTACGTAGGCGATAGCGAGTTCGCAGAGAAAAATGCTCAGGCGAATCAGTTCGCCGACCCTGTCCAGTGTGGACCAGACAGCAATGCGAAACTCATCCCGTATCAATGGATCGGGATTCCCGTACCGGGAAGATGCCAGTGCATAAGTATGATCGGCAAGCCATCGGACTGCAAGATCGCAGACCATCAGGATCACACAAAACACAATCGCATAGAAGACCACTCGCAGCCAGCGTGACAGCACATAACTGATCCCGCGACTCAGCGCTTCGGCACCATCGCACCGATCGATCGCGATTGCAGGGAGTGACAATAGCCAGCCGATTCCGAGCACTGCGCAGCCAACGATATACATCAGTGACGCCATGGCCGTGATGCTCACATGGGTTGTTGTGCCAGCCCAGGACAGGATCCGCAACGCCACGCAGAGAAACCCCAGCAGAATCCAGCTCAGCAAGGTGCTGACCAGAATGGCTTTCCAGCTTTCCAGAGAAAAACTGAGGGACGCGGACATGCCACATGACGTTCCCGTGCAGAAGCGGCAACCAGCCGACCTGATTGCCGCCACCCCGCAGAACCCAAGCATCAGCATCCATAAGCCGAGCGCTGCCGCACCCGATGACGACTGCGATGCGTTTCCTGTGGCGACCAGCGACAGGGACTCGTTGATCACGTCCAGGTATTCTGGCAGTTCAAAGTCAGACACGTTCAACAGGCCGCGTCCTGGATTCCGCCCTCGCAATTGATCGGATTTCTCACCCAGGAGCTGGGTCGGGCCCCAGGCAAGAAACATCAGCAGCAACACCGGAACAAAGACGCGTAATGAAACGCCGAGGCGGATTGCCTCCAGCAGTCGCAATGATGGAATTGCTGTCAGCCAGTCAATCCGCGTGACTCGAACCCCGTCTTCGTTCATTCGCCCTGTTTCTCCTTGAGTCGAGTCCAGCAACACTCCTCGCGGTCATGATTGAGAGAATTGGCGAGCGGCATGCGTCAGCTTGCCGGTACAAAAACGAGGTACCGGGGGGCCTACGCCGCTCCGCTCACCGGAATCATTTTTGGCCGCGCGAAGTATAGTGCGACGTGAATGTTGTCCGGCTGCCAACTTCCTATTGGCCGTAAACCATTTCCGGAAAGGATCTTACAGCATTTTGATAAACGTTCCACGGTAAGCCGTTCAGAACTGTCGTGCGGTCTGCAATTTCCCGGAACACAGTCCAGCAATTGGGTTGTCCGGCGAACGCGAGTTCAGGAAAACGTGCCTTCGCCAACAACTTCGATCACGTTTGTTCAACCTTAAAAAAAGCCAAGCCTGACCCCGCTCGTTTTTTTATGCGAGCATCTGAAGCACCATTACGATACAGTGCGGTCGCAGTCGCCGCTGAATGGACGATGTTTGTTTTATGGTTGGCACGGCTGCGTCTTCAGGAAAACCTTGCTCGATGTCGATTTCTCCAGAACTGTTGTCACGCATTATTGACCCGCCAAAACTTTTTAGCCCCGTGCTTCCGGAATGCATCATTCGCAGTACTCCCGAAGACTTTCAGGTAGATGAAGTGCCGGCCTATCAGCCGACCGGAAAGGGAGAGCATGGATACCTGTGGATTGAAAAACGCGGCCTGACGTCGCCGGAATTGATTCACCGCATCGTGCGGAATCTTGGCGTGCCTGCCAAAGAAATCGGTCTTGCCGGTCAGAAGGATCGACACGCCGTGACACGGCAGTTCGTTTCGATCCCCAAGCGATTTTCCGAACACGCTGCAAAGCTGAACGATGAAAATATCAAAGTCCTGCTGGTCACCGCACATCCCAACAAGCTGAAGACCGGTCATCTGCGTGGCAATAAATTTTGTCTTGTCCTTCGCAGCCCATCGGGGGCATTCACCACGGACGAGGCACAATCCGTACACCAACGACTTCAAACGCTGGCGACGGATGGAATTCCAAACTACTTTGGAACTCAACGCTTCGGACATCACGGCAACACCATGGTCGATGGGTTGAGCCTGCTGAAGGGGACGCTGCCGAACGATCATTGGCCGGAAAACAAGACTCGCACAATGCGACGGCTGGTGCTGAGCGCCGTGCAGTCCGGAATCTTCAATCTGGTGCTCGCTCAGCGCGTCACTGATGGAACCCTGCGAACACCGCTCCCGGGTGAAGTCGTCATTCGTCGGAATGGAACGAAGCCTTACGTTTTGCCGGTCGATGCGCCAACGGAAGACATTATCCCGGCAGGCCCGATGCCCGGTCCTGAAATGCTTGTGGCAACCGGAGCCGTGGCCGACATGGAGCGTGAGATCATGTCGTCGCTCCGCCTGAGTCCCAAAGATTTCCAGAAGTATTCGAAGCTGACATCCGGAATTCGTCGCAAGATGATAGAATTTCCAACAGAAGCAGACGCCCGGCTGGCCGACGACGGCGCGATCATTGCAACGTTTTCGGTGACGTCAGGGACATATGCCACTGTGGTTCTCCGCGAAATCTTCAGCTCTGTGAAAGATTCCGGCTCACTTGTCGAACAGACGGGGGTTGCTGCTGACGATGACGGGGAGGATGACTAGTTCGACTGTCCCAGATTCACGACCCCAACGGCCTCGTGCCGTTGGTGAAGCAGATGGCGAGCTAAAAATCGCAACCGAGCCCTCCCTATTCTTCCTGCATTGCCGCCTTCGGCGGCAATGCAGGAAGAATGGGGAGGGATGTACGACGTTGCTTGGCTAGCTCTCCATCTGCTTCACCATCCAGGCGAGCTGGATGGGGTCGTTAAGACCAATCTGGGACAGTCAAACTAGTGCTTTGTCAAGCGAACGAATTGAGGTTGAATCGGTAGGTCGGACCGGGCATAGCGCCGTTCCGGCAGGTCGGTCGATTGCCGGAACGGCGCTGCGCTGGGTCCGGCCTGCCACTTGAGTGTCTCTTGTCCTACTCACAGTTAATTTCTTGTTGTGCCGCGAAGATTTTCAGGCGGCGGTTTGTAGAGGTTGTTCTCGTGCATACACTTCGCCCTAACCGGGGTTCGGCCTTGGCGATGGGCAATTCGATGAGTAGCCGTCACGCTCCGACGTGACGAGTCTTAAACAGGGCCACATCAATGAAGACCCCGCGACGATTGATCTTAAGCCCTTTGCGACTCGTCTGATCGAGGAACCTTGTTTCGGTTCATGAATGTCGATTGAAGAATGCTCATCACGGCGGAGCGTGATGGCTGCTTTGGGTTGCGGGCAAATCCCGCCCCAGGAGTTTTTGTGGCCTGCACGATTCGTTCAGGTTAGATCGTTCAACGCGAACTCGAAATTTTCGTACCGAACTTAACAAAGGGAAGCTCATGCTGATTTTTCGACTGATCACTCTCGTGTGCTGCTCTCTCGGGCTGTTCGTCGTACCGAACCTACGCGCTGGCGATCTGACCGCCAGTCAGTTGTTGCCAGACACCACGATTGGCTATGTCGAAGTGACCGACACTGCGGCTATCATGGCCTGTTTGTATGATCATCCGGTCAGCCATCACATTCAGAATCTGGAAGCATGGAAGCAGGCGACGCAGACTGAACAGTATCGAGGATTCCTGACCGGTCGAAAATTTCTGGAGATTCAGATTGGTTCCGACTGGCGTCCTGCGCTCGAAGCATTGTCTGCTGGCGGAATTTACGCTGCCTATGACGCGGCAACTCAGGGCGCTGTCATTCTGGTTAAGACGAAAGACGACGCAACTGCGGAGAACTTCCGGGCGAAAATCCTCGAACTGACACGCTTGAATGAAGAAAAGAATGGTAAGACTGATGAATATCGAGATGTTACAATTTACAAAATCGACAAGAACTCTGCTTCGGCCGTCGTAGGTAACTGGATCGTCCTGACCAATAAAGGCGACCTTGGGAAGGGTATTCTTGATCGATTGCTGGATCAACAAGCTTCCAGCGCAGACACCGGGATTTCCGGCACACTTTCAGCAAACGCTCAGTTCAAAACTACTTACGCTTTCCGGAACGCGGATTCCCAGGCATGGGCCTACGGCAATATTCAGACAATTCGCGACGCAGGTGCTGCGACGAAGTTCTTTGAAGGCAAGGCTGAAAACCCGCTCGCTGAGGCTTTGGTCGGTGGAATTCAAAGCGTGCTGCAACATGCCCCTTTTATCACTGCCGACTTGAAATTGACGGATGCTGGTCTCACCATGCAGTTCGCCACACCATGGCAGGGTGACTGGATTCCTGAAGAACGAGCCTATTTCTTTGGTCCTGACAGTCATGGTTCCGCACCGGTGCTGCCGGAAATCCCCGGCACTCTGATGACGCTGAGTACCTACCGGGATATCTCGCAGATGTGGCTGCGTGCCGGAGATTTGTTTGACGAACAGATGAACGACAAACTTGCCGAAGCGGACAGCGGGCTTTCCACAATCTTCGCCGGTCGCGATTTTGGTGAAGAGATTTTGGGTGCGCTCGATCCACAGATGGGACTGATTGTGACTCGGCAGAGTTTTCAAAACGTCACGCCGGTTCCGGCACTCAAACTGCCGGCTTTCGCACTGATTTTGAAACTCCGCGATGCCGAAACCATGCGTCCCGAACTTCGGCGTACATTCCAGAGTGTGATCGGCTTCTTCAATATTGTCGGTGCGATGGAGGGACGGCCACAACTGGAAATGGATATGGCAAAGGTCAACGATGTCGATCTGATTACGTCCCACTACGTTCCCGAGAAGAAAGACAAAGACTCCACGACGGCAGATATGATCTTTAACTTCTCTCCTTCGGCCGCGTTTTCGGGTGACCAGTTCATACTCGCAAGCACTGCGGATTTGGCGAAACAACTGGCGAGTGCCCCGGCGGCACGTGCCTCCGGCAGTGGCGTTAACACTCAACTGGCAATGCATTCAGAGGCCATCAGCGACGCATTGAGCGACAACCGGGAGCAATTGATTTCACAAAACATGCTGGAGGAAGGGCATTCCCGGGAAGAAGCCGAAGCGGCGATTGATCTGGTGTTTGAATTCGTCCGGTGCATCAAGGGCGCCGGCATCACACTGCGTCACGAAAAAGACTCGCTTGCCTTGCAATTGAACGTGACTGTCAACGAGAATCCGTAACGTGCGCATACTTCTGATTGCCGACATTCATTCCAACTGGCCGGCTCTGGCAGCGATCGACGAAAGATTCGATGCCTGTCTGTTTCTGGGCGACGTGGTTGATTACGCCACCGATCCGATTCCGTGCATCGACTGTGCGTCGTAATGCCACCAGCATCGTGCGTGGCAACCATGATCATTCTGTTGCGCAGCGCGTGATGGTCCGACCAGGCGGAACCTTTCGAAAAATGGTTTCAGCAATGCGGCCGCACCATTTTAATGTCCTCAACGATGAACAACTGACCTGGTTGGCTCAAATGCCCGTCACGCGACACCTGGTGATTGGCGATCATCGGTTTCTGCTCGTACACGCCACGCCGCGTGATCCGATGGATGAGTACATCGGTGACAACGTGGAACAGTGGCAACAGCGGCTGGAACATGTCGATGTGGATTTCGTGTGTGTCGGCCACACCCATATTCCGATGCAGTTGCAGATCGGAAAGACACAGGTCATCAACCCCGGCAGTGTCGGTCAGCCGCGAGATGGCGATCCACGAGCGGCCTACGCCATTATCGAGGACGGACGTGTAGAATTTCGCCGCGTTGCGTATGACATCGATCGCACGGTGCAGCACATGCGGGATTCGGGCATCGAAGAAAATATCATTGCTAAAGCTGAAGTCGTCCTCCGCAGCGGCGGAAACCCGACGTCCACCGGCAACGGCGAACTGTAGCCTGTACGTTTGCGAATCGCGATGCCACAGCGTAGGATGCCGAACCAGCGAGTCCTTCGCAACGAACACTGTTTGTACGGGCTTCGTTTTCCTACCCGGTTCGGCACGTTCAATGGTCGTGGATCAACCAGTCGTTACCCGACAGATGTGTGGAACTGTCTTCAATTCTCACCCGGAGAGATTTCATGACAATTAGTTCATCTGAAGCTTCACGCCGAGGCTTCCTCAAGACGTCGGCAGTCGCCGCTGCCGGAGCTTCGCTCCTCGCAGGCCTGAACCCTGTCCGAGCGGCCCATGTTCGCGGCGATGACACGATTCGGATCGGGCTGGTTGGCTGTGGTGGACGTGGCCGTGGCGCTGCCGAGCAGGCGTTGAACACCGAAGGCCCGACAAAGCTGGTGGCAATGGCAGATGCCTTCGATGACAACCTCCAAAGCGCGCTGCAGACAGTCGCACGCCAGCATGGTGACAAAGTTGATGTACCGAAAGAACGCCAGTTTGTCGGTTTTGATGCCTACCAGAAAGTCCTTGAACAGGATCTCGATCTGGTGATTCTGGCGACTCCACCAGGATTTCGTCCGCTGCACTTTGAAGCCGCAGTCAATGCCGGTAAGCATATCTTCATGGAGAAGCCGGTTGCTGTCGATTCCATCGGCGTTCGCAAAGTGATCGACGCGAATCAGATTGCGAAATCAAAAAATTTGGCCGTCGCTGTCGGACTGCAGCGGCATCACGAACCCATCTATATTGACACGATCAAGCGTCTGCAGGACGGCGAGATTGGTCGCATTGTTGCGACTCGAGCTTACTGGAACGGCGAAGGCGTCTGGGTTCGACCTCGCAAAGACGGCCAGTCAGAAATGGAATATCAGATGCGCAACTGGTATTACTTTAACTGGCTGTGCGGTGACCATATTACGGAGCAGCATATTCATAATCTGGACGTTATCAACTGGCTGATGGGTGGCAATCCCGTGTCGGCTCAAGGCCAGGGCGGTCGTCAGGTTCGTACCGGCAAAGAGTATGGTGAAATCTATGACCATCACTTTGTGGAGTTCACGTACGAGAAGGATGGAGATAGCTCAGTGCTGCTCAGCCAGTGCCGTCACATTTCGAACTGCTGGAGTGAAGTTGCCGAATTTGCCCACGGTGCAGAAGGATTCTGTGACCTTGCCAATGGTCGCATCTTCGACACCAAGGGCAAAGTGAAATGGGAGTATCCGCGGATGGATGGTGGCAAACGCAAAAATCTCCACGACGGACATCAACAGGAACATCACGACCTGTTTGCAGCGCTACGCCGTGGCGACATCCCGAACGAAGCAGAATACGGTGCTTACAGTTCCATGACGTCAGTTCTTGGCCGAATGGCAACATATTCAGGGCAGGTTATCAAGTGGGATGACGCCCTGAAATCCAACCTCAGTGTGTCACCGGTGGAGAAGTTCCATAGCTTTACCGACACGCCGCCAGTAGTTCCGAATGACGACCTGACCTACGCCATTCCAACGCCTGGTGTGACGAAAGTTCTGTAAGGTCCGGACCGGCGAGCGGCATGCGTCAGCTTGCCGGTATCCTGCGACTTCAACACGCTTCCGGCGGATCAGGCCGAACGGACTGATCCGTCCGGTGAGCATGTGTATGACACAATCACCTTTCTTCCAAAAGCTCTCCCGGCACGTCACTGACAAAGTGCGTCAGGCGATCATCAGCCATCACAAACGCAGCGGCAGAATCCTGTTCAGTGATACGACGCTGCGAGATGGCGAACAGATGCCCGGGGCCACCCTGGAGCCGCACGAGAAACTCCGCATCGCATTGGCGTTGCAGGACGCAGGCGTGCATTCGCTCGACGCTGGATTTCCAGCCAGTTCAGAATCCGACGTTGCCGCGATTCAAATGATGATTGGCGTGGTCACGCGCCCGGTGCTGACCGCTTTGTGCCGCACAGTGCGTGCCGATATTGACGTCGCCAACTATGCCCTACAGGGCAATCCGCCGCACAAGCGCGGCGTGAGTCTGTTCTGCGGGACCAGTCCGCTCCATCGTGTGCACAAACTCAATCGAAGCCGCAGTGAAGTTCTGGGAATTATTACCGACACTGTCTCGTACGCAGCACAGCATTTTCGCATCGTGGCATTCAGTCCCGAAGACGCGAGTCGTACAGAAGTTGATTATCTATGTCAGTGTTACCGCGAATCCATCGATGCTGGCGCGACCACGATCGGGTTTCCGGATACCGTCGGCCTGTTGACTCCTGAAAAAGCCCGCGATTTCATTAAGGCCATTCAGGACGGCGTACCAAATCTCGACAGAGCTTTGCTGGCGGTCCATTTTCACAATGATCTGGGACTGGCCGTGGCGAACACGCTGGCCTGCATTCAGGAAGGCGTCAACGTCGTGCAGTGTACGGTCAACGGGATTGGTGAACGTGCGGGGAATGCATCGCTGGAAGAAGTGGTGATGGCGTTGGCCCTGCATGAAGATCAGTATGTTCGGCGTTTCTCGATCGACACTACGAAACTTGCACCACTGTGCCATCTGGTTGCGGAACTCACGGGCGTCGCGATTTCTCGCATGAAGCCAATCGGCGGATCCAACATTTTTGCGACCGAAGCGGGCATCCATCAGGACGGCCTGCTCAAGAATCCCGATACGTACCTGCCGTTCCGACCGGAAATGGTGGGTGGCGGTGAGATTCAACTGGTCCTGGGGCGCCACAGTGGTCGACGAGCTGTGGCTCATCGCCTGACAGAACTCAACCTCACAGCCACCGACGGAGAAGTTGCGGCCATAGCGAATCTGATCAAGCAGCAACCTAAGGGCACAGTCATCGACGATTCAACGCTGCGTTTGCTTTGGACACGATCTGTTAAGTAATTACGTAGCTCAGTCGCTCCGCCGACTGAGATTCACTGGCTATAATTTGGTTTTTCCAACAAGGTGATTTATGGAAACCATGATGTTGCGTCTGTTTCGCGCTGGCGTCCAGGGGAGTGCGAGTCGCGGAGAGACGTCGCCTCCAGATGATCGCGTCAAATTCAGGATCAACTCTAAAGTCCAGATGCACAAGGAGAAACCACAAGTCATGCTAAAAACATCCACGATCATGATTCAATGCGCCTTGGCGATGTGTGCCACATGCCCCTTCGCTGCGGCCGCGAAGGCAGCAGATTCAGATACCCCCAACTTCGTCATTATCAACATCGATGATCTTGGCTACGCTGACATCGGTCCCTTTGGATCAACATTGAATCGCACTCCGAACCTCGATCGCATGGCGAAAGAGGGTCGGTTGTTGACATCGCACTACGCCGCGCCGGTTTGTTCGCCATCGCGCGCTTCATTGATGACCGGTTGTTATCCGAAACGCGTGCTGCCGATTCCCGGAGTACTTTTCCCGGCCGCGTCTGTGGGACTCAATCCGCAGGAAGTGACAATCGCAGAAGTGCTGAAAACCCAGGGCTATGCCACCGCGTGCGTCGGCAAATGGCATCTCGGCGACCAGCCGGAGTTTCTGCCGACCGTTCAGGGGTTCGATTCGTATTTCGGGATTCCCTATTCGAACGATATGGGAACACAGGCAGAGGGTTCAAAAAGTGATCTCGGCACGCCATTGCCGAACCGAAATCCGGACGCAGAAAAAAATCAGGCGGCTCCGGGAGATGTCGACCCAACCGGACTCAAGGGAAACAACCAGCCGCCTCTGCCGTTGTTGCGAAATGATAAGCTGCTCGAAGGTGTGGGCGCCGCAGAACAGCAGACGATCACTCAGCGGTATACAGAGGAAGCTGTGCAATTTCTGCATGAGCACAAGGATGGAAAATTCTTCCTGTATCTGCCGCACACAGCCGTTCACTTTCCGCTGTATCCAGGGAAAGAGTTTCATACAAAATCCAACAACGGGCTGATCGGTGACTGGATCGAAGAGGTCGATTGGAGCGTCGGGCAGGTACTCGACACGCTGCGGGAACTCAAACTCGACAACAACACGCTGGTCATCTTCACGTCGGACAACGGCGGAACGCCTCGATCTGTTAACCGACCGCTACGAGGATTCAAGGGCAGTACGTGGGAAGGCGGCATGCGAGTTCCCACAATTGCATGGTGGCCGGGGAAGATTCCGCCTGAAACGACGACAAGCGAGATCACTAGCATGATGGATTTCCTGCCGACGTTTGCCGCGTTGGCCGGCGCACAATTGCCCGAAAACAGGATCGATGGTGGCAACATCTGGCCGTTGCTGGCCGGAGCGACCGATGCCAAATCACCGCACGCGGCTTTTTACTATTTCAAAGGCTTGAAGCTGGAAGCCGTCCGGAAGGGTTCATGGAAGTTGCATCTGGCGGTGACCGAACCGGCCGGCAACGGCAAGGCAGCAAAGGAAAATGGAAAACAGCCGGGACCAAAGTCTTTGCCGACTCCGAAACTGTTCAAACTCGACGAAGACGTGAGTGAATCCAGGGATCTGGTAGAGAAACACCCAGAAATCGTGGCTGAACTCAGGACTCTCGCAGAGGAAATGGACAACGATCTTGGCAACGAGAAAATTGGCCCTGGATGTCGCGTGCTGGGTCGTGTGGAAAACGCAGCCCCGATCATCAATGTCGATGCAACGATACGAGCTGAGTTTCGGTAGAATTATGTCGTGGCGTTTGCGGTCTGCGTACGCCATTCCTGGCTCTTTCCACGATCCTGCCACATTTTTTTCAAACCGCCCCTTCAAACCTGAAGCCATACGGATAGAATACCGAGTGTAGAAGATGCTGAACCTGAATCAGCGTACCCGGGGGCGATCGGATTTGACTGGGTTACTGGCAATCAGGGTGGCGTGCCGAGGTTGATCAGTTGGCCTCGTAAAAAGCTGATCACCAATAACTGCAAAACCGCAGTTCTCTCTCGCAGCCTAGAAATAGGCTACGCTGACCTAAGGATCCCCGCCTAAGGAGCCGACCGTCAGTTGCAAATTTGGGCTGGCATCAGTTCAACCGTCCGTTACGGCTGATGCGAGACTTGTGATGGACTGGCGATGGATGGTCTTGTTCGCTGCACCTCTCCATCGCGACTTAATCAACGAACTACGCACGTAGAGGCTTTGGTTGTGGGACAACAGGACGGGGGTTCAATTCCCCCCGCCTCCATTTGGGCCAATTTGTGAACAGTCACAAATTGGCCCTTTTCTTTGGTTTATTGGAAATTGTGTTGATATTTTGGCATTTTCAGGCTTCAATAGGTCCAATTGTGGGTCCAATTACGGGGGTGACGAGGTCCAATTAGACTGCGCTGGCAGGTGTTCGGGGGGTTGTAATCGAAAGCTCAAACGGCAAAATTACACGTCGCCACAGTCGCCAAAAGACCGGCAAAAGAGCTGACCCGAAAGGAGAGAGATTCTTTCTCCAGGGTAAGCGATGGCGGTTACCTAGAAATCTTGCCCCTCAGGAAGTCGAGGCTCGTATTGCCCGCCTGCGGGCACTCTGGGACGATCATGAACGGTTCAGCCGGAACTGTTTCTTTATTGATCCGTATGCATACTCGCCCTCAAATGAAGACTTTCTAAGATTCAAAGCCGAGGCCTATCGGGAGCAGCAACGAGGAAAAGATTTCGAGCCTCATAGCGGCGACGGGACTGAAGAGCCTCACTCAGCAGAATGGACTCCACTCGTTCTGTGGATTGCAGAGCAAATCAACCACGGAATTCAGCCCCTACCCCTCCCGCCGTTATCGGAAATACTGAATTCCGTCTATCAGCATGAACGCGTCGATTACCGGTTCGGGTACATCGGCCGTCTGATGTGCGGTCCGCCTGAGACGCATCCGGAGTCGACTGCCCACCTCCGCTGGCAGGATGCCTTGAAGCTGCACGAGATCCTGACCCAGGCATACCCGTCGGTTCCCTGGATAATGCTGCCGCATCAAATAAAAGAGACGGTTCAATTCCACGAGAACCTTGCCATGCAGGCTCTTCATACGGCTGCGACGGTTCAGTCCGAGAAGCCAGCATCCCCGGCAATTCGAGGGATAGCAGGAACGTTCCATCAAGCAGTCAGGGCCTACGTCGATAAGCGTACCGAGGACTTTGCCAGGGGAGATGAGTTTAATGGCAGCGGGCACCATATGGTTGGCCTCGCCAAAGACTTTGAAACACGACAACCCGATTTTCCTCTCGCAATGCTGGACTTCTCGCGGTGCCAGGAGATTTACGATTTCTGGAGGAATCGTCCACCCAATCTCAAAACAAATCAACCGCTGTCGTCTAAGCATTGCTCCAGCCACATTGGCGAACTGAATCGCTTCTTCAAATGGCTACACACGACACCAAAGTTTGGGTGGAGACGGGTCGGGGACTTTGAATTCATTGAGAGATCCGTGAAGCGACTTCCCTCGGATCGACCTTCAATTCAAGACATTGAAATCAAGGTCTTCAGCATTGAACACCTGAAACTCCTCTATAAACATGCGTTACCCTCTGAGCGATTGAAAATTGTTTGGTGCTTGAACTGCTCGCACGGTGCCGCTGAGATCGGGCGTGTAGGGTGGGAGGATCTTTTTCTTTATCAACCCCACCCGTGGGCAAGCGAAGGTCTTGAGCTGGCCAGCGACAAAGGTGATTCCTGGTGCGGACTTCTCCGCCCCAAGACGGACGTGGTTGGCTGGTGGTGGCTCTGGCCTGAAACTGTTGAGTTGGTCGAGTGGTGGAAGTCTGAACTTCAAATACGTCTTCAGCGAGACCTCCAGCCATCAGAGAGAATGCTTTTGACCAAGAGCGGCAACCATCTCTATCGGGATTCCTCTCGCAATGCCCAGACTTCCTTTGCTAATGAATGGCGCAGGCTGCTGGATCGAGTAACGAAAGCCGAGGGCAAGCAGGCGATTCCTCGATTACCGTTTGGGACACTGCGCGATCAAATGAGTAACTGGCTTGGCAGCGATCAGAATCGGGCAGTTATCGCTAGTATTGGCCTCGCCCACGGAATCCCCCACAAGGAAGACAAGCTTTTGTACAAACACTACTCGAATCGCCCCTGGGCCCACTTCTTCGAAGCTCAAAAGGAATTCCGGAAGCTTCTCCAGCCGATTTTTGATGATGTTCCTGATGTGTTGTCGATCGTCGAAAATACGACCGTCGGATGACACGATCATCGACCTTGGTTTCCTATCACTGACTACCACTTAACACCTAAATTTCACCCCAATCCGTGTCATTATTACATGAAGGGAAACACTAGCTATTGAACAGCTGGTCGATCCCAAATTTTAGCTCCGCTCTCTGATCATCTGATCTCCAGATGCCTCAGGGACGGAGCTTTTTTTATGCCTTCGCAAAGTGCGAGGGCGGTCGTGACCTTTCACGACTGCCCCAGCACCGGGGCGGTCTTTGCGCGAAGGAGATCGTGATGAATCGATCGTTGATAAATCGATCACCAACTGAGCTGATTGCTTTGGCAACAGGTAGGCGGGGAGCTGCAGCGTATGCTGACGCTCATCGGCTGGTCGAGAAACTGGGCCTCAGGAAGCTCGCAGATGCCGGTTCGGCGGAGATTCGGGACATCTGCCAGGGCATGACGCCCAACGCCATTCAAAGACTCATGGCAGGCGTTGAGATTGGTTTGCGAATTGCGGAACTGAAAACGGAATATGAATCGAGTCCCCGGATCACCAGTCCGGCCACCGCGATTCAGTTCTGTCGGCAGCAGTTTGGACGATTGGCCCGTGAGAGTAAGCAGGAAGAATTCTGGATGGTCACGCTGAGTACCAAAAATCAGCCGATCGACTGCCACCAGATCACTGTCGGCACTTTAAGAAACAGCCTCGTACATCCACGTGAAGTCTTCCGGCCGGCCATCCGGGATGCTGCGAATTGCATTCTTGTCGTTCATAACCATCCCAGCGGTGATCCAGCACCCAGCGATCAGGACATCAGCGTCACCGAGCGGCTGGAGCAATCCGCAGAAATCATTGGCATTCCTGTCATCGATCACATCATCGTAGCCGGCGAAAAGGCCACCAGTATTCAGGAATGGCGGTCAGGGAATCGCTGGTAGTTATTGAATTCTGTTCTGCCCCACAGTGGGGCGGTTTCACTACTTGTGCGACCGCTCCGAATTCGGGGAGGTCGCGTTCTGTCCTAAAAAAGGAGTAAGCAACGCTATGACTCAATACGAGCTCAACCGTCAGATTTCAAAACAGACGGGCGAGCCCATCGCTGAGATCGCTCGTCGCGGTTTCACAATTCTGAAGGAACTGACAGACAATACGGACGACGAACCTCCGCAATCCAAACCCCAAACTCCCACTGCCTGATGGCAGTCTCACTTTCGTTAGTTACTTTCAACACAAGGAGACAGTATGTCAGTAAAGCTCAACATTGGTCTCAGCCGTAAAGTCGGCGAGGCCAACTATGGTTCCCGTGGAGCCAGTATCAATCTGGAAGTGGAACTCGATAACGGAGTGCTGAACAATCCCGGTCAGCTGCGTGATCGCGTGAGTGATTTGTATGCCCTGGCCCGCCAGAGCGTTGATGAAGAACTCCAGCGACCTGCAGATGCTGGTCCGAACGAGCCTTCTCACGAAACAGGTGCCGAAAGTTACATTGGCACCAAATCCAACCCAGTACTGCTTGAGTGTTCCGTTAGCTGACAGACGGAGTCCAAGCCCTCTGGTGTCGCGGCTGACGCTTTGCCGGCTTTACATGGGTCCGCAGCTGACTTTGAGGCCCTGAAGCTGCCTGCGGTGATCTGAGAGGCTTACAGATGGCAGACAGATGATTTCAAGGCGTGATCTCTTTGGGATCCTGTGCCCAGCAGCGATTCCGGACTCTGTTCATTCAATCTGCAAGCCCCGCTTGTATTGAATCTCTCACGTGACGTTCTGGTGAGAATCTGATCATGGCTTCGCTCTTGGATGTCTCTGAACAAGTAGAGCGACTGCCTTGTCGGCGGACGGAGCGATATCAAGGTGTGCGCGGGGATTTCAGAGCTCGGCTACAACCTATACCTGGCGAAAAAGCGACCCAAAGGGACCGTTCATCTTCAACCATTTAC